>JADJNU010000006.1 GCA_016714165.1 Bdellovibrionales bacterium | reverse complement strand
TATTAGAAAAGCCTTCACTAAAAGATTCGATCCGCGATTGAACGCTCTCATCTCCTGGCAAAGACGGCATCGCAAGCGATGCCGCCAATCCTTGTGGTATCCTTCTCAATACCATCCAAGGGTACCAACAACTAAGCCCCACTTGAGCTTTAAGATCATTGCCCCTTTGGTACCACTCAAACATTTCAGACGCTCGTCCAGTCGGGAAGGCGAGACCGCAGCAGTTTCTGGGGGTCCGATTCCTGTTGAACAGGTTGCGCTGGCTGCTCGCCGATTGGACGCGTGCCAGCTCTAGACTCCTCTCCCTCATGCGCTGAAGCGACAGCTGGCACTGAAGATTTGATCTGGCTGGGTTTCCGTGGTGCACGCAACCTGAAAATATTGCCAAACGAAGCAGAGTCACTGGACTGGTAGGGAGGGTTCTATCCATGTTGGGTGGCACTGGGTTTAAAAAAAAGGCCGGCGCCCCTTCCCGGGCCCAGGTAACTGAAGAATCGATCCGCTGCTTTGCGCCTTGTCCCGATGCAAAACTTTCGGGATTTCATAGGGATAGGCCTCACCCACCTGATTGTTGCTCAAGCTGCATGCCAGTTAGGCCCGAACCAAATGTCCCAAGAAAAGTTTGACCACCAGTTCGTGACGGTTCAGAAATAAGCTTGGCCGAGTATTCCTGAGCACTCCCTCCCGGTAGGATTTGGACGGACATAAATCGCTCTGGACCAGTTCCAATTAGCTGAATATTAACTTCATCGACTCCTTGCCAAGGTGTAGAAGCTCCCGCCCCAATACAAAGAATCGCTCCCGCGCCAGACTGATCCTGAGCAAAAATATTTACGTGTCCCATAACCACAAGCCCAATAAGAAGACTTAATAAGCCGACTCTCATATTTCCTCCCGTTCATCCATTAAGAATTTTGGCGGACACTACATCAAGGTCACTCCAACCACAAATAATATTTTTGAGTATTTACTCATAAATTAGCATATGGGATGACAATTAATATATAATTGTGTAATATCAATACCTTACGATAACATATGGTGGCGGCAGATCTACCTATTTTTAGTGTAAACTAATTTTTTCTGCAGGACCGATGTCGAGCGACAGCGATAGATTCGAAAAATTCAAAACTAATAGAGTAGGTTAGAATTCAAATTTGGGCTTTCAAAAAATCGATTTTTCTTCTCTGAGTTCTTGCCTCAATTTCAAGGAGCTCTAGGTTTGTCTTTTTTTGCAAATACTCAGCCTTGGAAATCGCCCTCTTTTCGATGAGCAGACGATACCTTTCTTACAAAGTTAAAGCATGAAGCAACTGGTTCTCCATTTTTTTCAAATTAACAATCTCCGCTTCCAAGGCCAGACCTTGCGATTTCTTAAAGAGCTCCTTAATTCTTTCCTTATCCTCAGAGTCGCTGCCATTACCTTTAGAGATAATCTGCAGGAGATCAATGATGACGTCGTACCTGAGGAGCTCGAGTCCATTGATTTCCTCCTCGAACACCTCAGTTTCCAGTTTAACTTGCGCCATTAATAATTCGATCTGAGAAGAATCATCGGATTGAGAGAGTCGACGATAGCGCTCCAAAGAGGATCTGAGGTAGGAAATCCTCTTGCGAAGAGTTTCCGTCCTTCCTTCTCCTTCAATCTTTTTCTTAACAATGTCAATGTACATGAACTTAATATCCAAAGAAGAACTGTCTTTTAAAGACCGAAGCTCCTCCGACGCCCGTACATTAAACACAAAGACAACCGCTAAAAGGACAGCCAACAACCTCATGTCACTCCCCTCTACAACCCCTCTAACCACGCCATGACATTATAATTATGGAAAATTATAAAAATCCATTCCTATTTGGCCGCTTTAGCCAAAACGAATAAGATCGCAACCCAAACTTAGACTGATGCAAAATCCGCATGGATGCATTCACTGGCTACTCTAGGCCTGGACCGGGGCGGCTCTTCACCAATGAGAACAAACTCATTGGATTCCCCTTCATGGGCATAGACATTTGCAGTGCTCAGTTCGAACCACCATCCATGCAACTTGATCTTCCCTTGATCCAATCTCTCTCGTACAATCGGGTAGGTCTTCAGATGTTCTATTTGCTGCAGCACATTTAACTGCGAGAGTCGATTGATTGGACTCAGTTTTGAATTCACTATAGAAAGCTTTTCCAATGATGGCTCGCCATGACGCAACCAGGATCGCAAGTTTGGTGCTGCAACCCCACTTCGTCCTTCCAATATAGCATGCATGGCCCCACATTCGGAATGGCCGCAAACAATGACATCCGACACATTCAAATTCATCAACGCAAATTCGATTGCCGCCCCTTCCGATACATCTCCCGAAGAGTGACCGTCCTTCTTGCACATAGGAATTAAGTTTCCCACATTCCTAATGACAAAAAGATCGCCAGGATCAGTGGATGCAAATAAATTCGGAACAACCCGGCTATCAGAACAGGCAATGAACAAGGTATCTGGAGATTGTCCCAAGGCTAGCCGAGAGAATTTCTCTCTATACTCCGGTTGTAAATTCCGCCGAAATTCAATAATTCCGTCCACAAGTTTCTTCATGGCAACAAGCCTTCTCGATCAACTCGATTCCTGGCGAAACTAACAAAGTTCAAATTGACACTCTCCACTCTTTAACAGTGTCCCCTCTGATCGATATCAATAATACCCGATCCCAAGCTACGACAAGACCCTTATCACGCAAGGTGGATACACGCAAGAGAGGGCTTACTCCCTCCTACTGAGAAAACACCCACCAAAATAGGAAGACAAAAGGCCGAACAAGTCCAGTTTATAGCGTCAGCTACCACAATAATCTACTTATTCCAAAATGACCTGGATTTATGCATCGACATTGGGTCAAAATGAAGCCATGAAAACGGCTCAAGACCTTATGACTTCGCAAGTCTATTCCATCAATTCCTCAGATGAGTTGGCTACAGTCATCAGAGATTTTCTTCAATACGGAGTGACCACGGCGCCCGTTCTCGACCACATGGGTGACGTTTTAGGCATTCTGTCTGAGCTCTCACTCGTAAAAACTTTTGTTCGCCAAAGCCTAAAGGAGTCGAAGGTTGTTCGAATTGGACATTTTTCTGATGTTCTGGAAGAACCATTTTTTGTTAGCATAGACACGCCCATTGCTGGAGTCTTGAAAGCTTTGGTTAACTCCCCTACACACCGCGTAGTCGTTCAGAATCTGGGCAAACAAATGGTGGGGGTTATTAGCCCAAAGGATGTACTCAGATTTCTTTTAGGAGAATATGACGAATCCAAAAATTTGAACACTCAATTAGAGAAGGCAAATGAAAAGCTAAGGGAAGTCATGTCCCAGCTCAAGGACACAAAAGAAGTCCTAATTAGGTACCAAAATTTCTACGAAAAAACTCCAGTCCTAATGCACTCGGTGGATGCGGAAGGCAACATCGTCATGGCAAACCAGTGTATCCATCAAGCACTCGGATACAACCCCGGTGAGCTAATTGGTAAACATATTGATGAGCTCTACACCAAAGATCATGTTGCTGATGCCCACAAAGGACTAAAAAATATTGCTAACAATGGTTTTCACAACAGTACTTACACAACAATGCTGACGAAAGACGGGAAACCATTCAGGGTGGATATAGCATCATCTGCAATCAAAACTCCGGATGGAGAATTTTTTGCCACAATTTCTGTTTCACGACCAATAAATTCGGATACCATTCTCAGAGCACTCCGCGGACTGCTTCATCAAGAAAGCCTTGGAGAGGAAGAACTCAATTCCTTTTTACAGGAAATACAAGAGATGGGACTATCTCACCTTCCCAAACAAATCTCAAAAGCTTAGCTGCCCCCTGCCGGAGGCTGCGGAAATTTTTCGACGATGAGAGTTTGGGTCGGATACGCAAATTCAATTTTCTCTGACTGAAATTTCTTGAATATACCAATGAGAAGCGTCTGTTTCAGATCCATATAGATCTGAAATTCTGGGTCCAGGACCCAGAATACAATCTCAAAATCAAGCGACGAATTTCCATAATTTGAAAAATGACAGCGTTCAAATCTAAGATTACTGATATTCTCCACAATGGCTCTGATCCAAATTGGTATCAACTCCAACTTATCAGCCGGAGTCGAATAGGTTACTCCAATATTCAATACACCACGACGTTCAGACATTCGCTTGAAATTTTGAATCCGGCTTTCCAGCAGGTCCTTATTTGAAAAAATTAGCTCCTCTCCCGAAAGACTACGAAGTCGGGTCGTCTTGATTCCAATGTGCTCCACTGTACCTTTCTCATTACCAACATATATGAGATCTCCTATCACAAAAGGCTTATCAAATACGATTGACAAAGAAGCCAACAAATCTCCCAACACATTTTGAGCAGCGAGAGCTACAGCGATTCCTCCCACCCCGAGCCCAGCTACCAAAGCTCCAACATCCACCCCGATGTTACTTAAAGCCAATAAACTCGCGACACAAATCAGAAGTGTCTGAGCACCCACATAGATCAATCCTATTGCCGACTTCGAAGACCCATTGCCAGATATTTTCTTCGTGAGAAGGTGTTCTCTCCACCTGCTGAGCAAGTTCAATCCCCAAATGCAAAATTGATAGGCAGTGAGTAAAACGACCGAAACATGTAGAATTCGGTCTATGGTCTCAGTGACATTGAGAGTTTGAGCCAAAAAACTGAACATCCACGTAAATATAACGAGTTTCCTAAATCCATCAAAACAGTCTCCCATCAACGCATGAAAGACCCCGTCCTTGTCTTTTGTAAAATGCCGCCAACGATCAGACACAAGGTTGAGCACAATTTTTATAAGGGCCGTCAAACCGATTGCCACGCTTATCGCGAAGAGCCATTTAATTTCACCCCTCACCGATAAAATTTCACTTAAATGCTCAAACCAGGAAGTCACAAATCTTTCCTCCTACAATGAGGCTGCTACTTTTAATATAGCTAAACAGAACTATCACATTGTTGTTGACTACAGTTTATCGGCACAAACAAGGGAATGTCATTTCGGTTTGGACCAATCCCTTGTAGTTGAGGCTAATCTCTTATCTCATGCCAAGACGAAGGTCTATCAAGAACAATCAGGCCAGACCTTTTGAACAATTAGTACTTCTATAGACTGCGCAAGAATGTCAATTATGACACTCATAGGCTATTTAGTTCGAATTCAACAAAAGTTTCATCGATGCTTTGCGTACAGATTTATCCCGCATTTTAAATATCATCGAATCGATGATAATATGCAAAATGTTTGTCGCTGCATAAATGGACCAGCTCCAGATAATGAAATCACTCTTCGGACCAGGTCCCGTCGAAAGAAAATAATCGGCCATTCCATTTTTTCTGAAAAGAAGAAGAAAAAAATAAATAGTAGTTATACCGATCACAAAAAATGAAGAATACATCAGAACACGCTCTTTCTTAGATCTCTTGATTTTTTTCCATACAAGAAAATATTCATAGCCATGAATGATTCGCACACCCGAAACAGCAGCCATTGAAAAGGCGTAAAATGGCCACACAAGATATCTGATTGAAAAAATCAATTTAATGGGCAGACCCAGTCTGAAGCACCTGTATCCCACGAAAATAAGTCCAGTTGATACACACAAAGAAAAAACAACAGCAATAATCTTGTAATACATCATGTAGGCCAAAAAATGTTCGAAACCGTCCAAATATCCCCTAAAAACGATCGTGCTCAGAACGACACTAAACAATAACAATCTAACAAGATTTCTCTCAATTTCCAGATACGACCTCAAATGACTCCGAGTTTCTTCTGGCTGAGAGGATCCCTGAATAACCTTGTTTGAGTGAAGAAAGGATACTCCCATACTCTGATAGATCATATGGAAAGAAGAAAATAACACCGAATCCAAAAAATAGAAAGACGCCACCAATAGAGCCAACAAATAGTTGTCAATTTTAAACTTTTTAAACGACACACCAAAAACCACGAGAAGTAAGGCAAAAATTAACCCAAGTGGTATCCAAAAAAGAAATGGCTTACCCTTTGTCTTTGTATTAATCCACCCTTTCATTTCAGGCACTGTTAAAAGAAGAGAGAGCGAAAACATATGATGCGCGGCTGCCAAAGTTGAGAGCGCTAGTACGAATCCAACCAAGGACAAAGGCCTTAACAGCGTAAGCTCAGCGACAGAGAGTGCAAGAAAACCAAAGGGAAGCAGCAAATTGACAGACTCCTCAGTCAGACCAAATGTCGAACCCAGAATTCGCGACATGCACCGCCCCCAAGACCTCTTTCACTTTTTCCTACTTACACTAAAATTACTATAATAAGCTGGTCAAGTGCAATCAGCATAGAAAGAATGTAGGTAAAAGTTGTGTCTCTCGATCAAGACAATTCTTTGCGCTATTTAAAGGGTCACTATTCTTTGAAAAATGTTTTCTTGCATTTTTTTCGAACAGAAAACGTCGGAAAAAAATTTTTTATAAGCAATTCCCTATTTGAGAATCAACTTGAGAAATTGAACTTGGCTATCCCCTTTGTTTGGATCCCTCTCTTTATAATTGAGCTCTTCTTCCAACCCAGTCTTTACAACCTTGGTTCCGACATGTTTTGGAACTTCGTCCGAAATATTCTTTTTCTCAATACTATTCATGTTCTATTGACCTACATTATGATTTTTCGAAGTTCTGAGATCAGAACCTGGCTCAAAGAAAATAGGATTTTCAAAAACTTAGGGCTTTTGAGAAGCATAGTTTTTGTTCAGATGTTTTTTGTGGCGTTTTTTGTTATCCAAAAGACAAGTTTTCCAATTGGCAGAATCGTGGACTACAGTCTGTATGCGGGCATACTTGTTTCATTTGTTATTTTTGGACTCAAGGTGCATCACAGTCTCTCGCAAGTCAGATATCTCGCCAGATTGTACGACGCGAAATATACGCCAAAAATGAGTGGAGTTCGAGATTCAACGGAAATAATGAATAATGCGCAGAGAATCGAACAAAGGCTATTTATTCTTCTTATAGCGTCTTTCTTTTTCATCGGTTCTGTTTGGTACGCTATCGTGGGGGAAAGACTTCCTTTTGAATATTCCGAAATAGCTAGAATTCTCTCCTTGATTCTTTTCATCCCCTGCCTTGGCATACTTGTTAACTTTTTCCGATATCCGAGACCATGGAATATCAACAAGCTTATTTATTTGCTGAGGCTAATTGCGTTCCCGCTCTTTTATATTACCCCGATCACGACCCTGGTAATGAGTTCCTGCCATGGAATGGAATACTGGTGTATCTATAGCACTACCAAGAAGAAATCAGCAAATGGGGTTCAATGGATGAGCATCGGAACATGGCTGTTGTTTCTCCTCGCCGTTGGTCTACTGCTGACCCCCTATAGCAAAATGCCGGTCTTGAACTGGCTTTTTCCCGATTTGAGTTCTTTTAGCTCCTCCGTATTGATAGGAGTTTCAGTGAGCTTCTCCTTTACCCACTACTACATCGACGCACTCCTGATCAAAATGGTCCGAAATGGAAATCACAAGAAATCCGCACTGGAGGGTTTTCTAGAAAACGGCCCTGAAAAGACCGAGATCTCTCGATTATCTTTAAAATTAGAACCCAATACTGGTGAGTAGGAGGATTGGGCAATGAGCTCATATAAATATAATCGAAGAGAATCTTTAAAGGCTTTGGCATTGGCGGCAGGGTCTTTCACTCTCTCTGCCTGCACGCATGGTAACTTGCCACCTTCAAATTCAATCTCAGAACCAGACATTCAGAATGACTGGAATGCTGTCAGAGATCTCTTTAACCTTGATAGACAAAAGCTGCACTTTGCAAGCTTCGTACTGCCCTCCCACCCTGCACCCGTCAGAAGGGAAATCGAGCGTCTACAGAAGCAATTCGATTCGGACCCCATGGCCAGCAAGGAGCATTTTAGTGTTTTCATTGAAAAAATGCACAATTCGACTGCAACCTATCTAAAGACCGATTTCAAAAATATCGCCTTTACAGACAGCACCACAATGGGCTTAGGCTTATTATACAATGGAATTAAACTCTATCCAGGCAAAGAGATCTTGGTGTCTGACCATGACTTCTATTCGACCATAGAAAGTCTAAGATTGAGAGCCAATAACACTGGCGCATTGGTCCGTAAATACGAGCTCTACAAATCGATAAAGCACGTTTCAGAAGACGAAATACTTACTAATATTCGTAAAAACATAAAGCCACAAACTCGAGTTTTGGCGGCCACTTGGGTTCAGTCAGATACTGGGCTAAAGATTCCTGTAAAAGGTATTGGTGAAATTGTTGCCGATGTGAATCGGAATCGTGACTCTAAAGATCGTCTGCTCTATTGTATTGACGGAGTTCACGGACTTGGAGTGGAGGAAATGACTCCCGCCGAGATAGGTTGTGATTTTTTTGCGGCTGGAACTCATAAGGCAATATTCGGCCCCCGTGGTACCGGTATATTATGGGCTAAAGATTCCAAATGGCCGAGCGCAGACATTGAGGCAACGATCCCTTCTTTTTTTGGCACAAACTATTTTGGCCAAGCTATGTCCCCTGGCGGAATGCACACTTTTGATTATCGTTGGGTCGTTTACGAAGCTTTTGATCTACATTTAAAATTGGCAAAAATAGAATCGAAAAAGAATCCACTCTCTAGCCACCCAGATGAAGCAGGGTCTCCTTAAAATTCCGCATGTTAACCTTATTACTCCATTAGATGAACGTCTTTCTGCTGGTCTTATTGGCTTTGAGGTTGCTGGCATGACTCCCGAGAATGTTGTGCAGGCCCTTGCAAAGGAGAACATAGTCTCCAGCGTAAATTCTCGACTGAAAACAACGGCTCGTTTATTTCCCAGTCTTCTCACTTGTGAGGCAGATGTAGAGACTGTTTTAAAAGTGATTCAAAATAAAATTAAAGCATAGAAATATCTAGGTACCTTGACTACATACTGAAGAAGTTCACTTGCAACAAGGAACCTTTTAATTAATCCAAGGAATTCTATGAGCTTCAAGACACAACAGGCCGGTCTCGTGCCAATTCATGGTGCGCTCGCGAATTCCGGAGAGCTTTCATTTCCCTTTCTCTTTTTCTTTAGCCTATAAGGTATTGAAAGTAGAGGTGAATGAAATATTCTTTGAATCCTTAAATCGCCACCAACCCCGATATGTATTGGCTGGAAATGTAGAAATAGGTAATTGACTCCTCCATACCGATGAAGAAGCGTCGTAAGTCCAGGGTGCAGATTGAGTCCATTTTGCTTGATCCAGCTCACAGGATCTGGAGCCCAACACCTCAAGACAAGCTTCGATATTGCTTGGATCCGACCCCGCATTTTCAGCCTTTGAATATAGAAATCCACCCCTCGAAAGGGGGAAATAATATTGAGCAGGTCCATTGTAGGAATCAGAAAAAGTCAAAACCGGAGCCAAATCCAGACCACTCGCCAAGGGGCAATTATACAAATCGACAGACTGCTTTAGAATCACAGCTTGATTGAAAATCGTTGCAAAGCATTTTCCCAGAGAAAATTGACCCGTTCCGTTGAAATGCCAAGTATCGCTCAAGACAAAGTTATCCGTAGACAACAAGAAAATATTTTTTACTTGTTTCGCCAATCTTTCTTGGGCAGATCGAATCCCAACAACTGACTCAAGTGGCAAGTGCGCATAGCGGTAAATTCGCCCAAAAATAAAGGCCAAATCCTTCTCTCCTAAATCGGTACGAATACTTTCAATGAGGGCGCTTAAGTTGGCCTGGTAGCTTCTCCCAATTGATGAATATTCCAGAGCATCGCTTTCTCCCTGCATCCAAAGCATTGCTTTGTACTCAACGTCTCTCCTATTTACGGCGGAACGAATGTAAGCAAGCAAATTTAGATAGAGAGGATCATTCTGGGTGATTGTCTGTCCCTGATTATTTTGGTACTTAGGAAGCCATTGTGCCAGACTTGTTCCATTGACGGCATATTTGATACCAATAATTTTTTTGCTAGGAAAAAGACGTCCTATTTCAGATACGAATGAAATCTCGGGACCGAATTCAGAAACTCCATCCTGATCCAAGTCCTGCTGATGGTCCCAGTCGGCCACCCTCCTGTTAGCAACATAAAATTCCACGTTAGGAGGAATCTTGGCCAACTTCTCATTTTTCAAATAGTCATAAAACTGACCCTGCCCAACCATATTTGATTGTCCTGCCAATACAAAAACCCAGGGTTTACTGCCAGACGAATTTCCACCGCTGGCATTGCTGTTACTGATGCCGTCATCAGCATTATTCTCTATCTCTTCATTGAATTGATCTTCATCTCCGTTCTTCAAAGGAAAAAAATGATCGCAGTTAACAAACTGAAATAATACAGACCCTCCGATTAAAATAAGGGTAACTCTAGTTGATAAGATCAAGAGGCGGCGACCTGTATTTGATTGCAAAAGCACCTCCCTCGATTACGATCTATATCCCGCAAAAGACATGCCGGATCGAGCAAGCAAACCGCCTAGAATTAGAATTCATTAATTTGAGTTATTTCGGGGTGTTGTGGCGGGATCTCAACTCTGATTAGTAATCCGAACTGTGGCCAAGCATTTGGCAGGTGGCGACACTTCACATCTTGTGAGGCTTCTTCCCTTTTTAAACGGATGTCCAGGTAAAACGGCTATTGAGGTTGAGGTAGCCAGACATCTGCATCGAGCTTCTTCGCCGAGCTAACCCCAACGGTAAAATGAGAGACCTAAATGATCTCAAGGAGAAAATCAATCCTCAACCTGGGTGAAAATTCGAATCCGATGGGCACCACAAACCTCCGGTTTGCCGAGATCATTTCGTTTTTACCAACCGGACGCTTTTTTTCCCGTCCGCAGATATTCCTGCCAGAAAAAGAACCCCATCGTCTCCTACAGCTGCAGCAGTGATCCGTGACATTGTTCCTTTCAAGGATTGAGAGAGCTGAGTTGAAAAGCCCCTGTTAACTTCCAAACCCTGTTCAGTCTTGTTGAAGCGTATCAAATTAAAATCCGAAGTCATTTTCTCGAATACCGGCTGAGGCGTCTCTTGACCTGCATCATCGTTTTCTTCGCTTCCACTCTCTGATTTTTCTCCCGCATGCTTGGGCTTAGAGGCTACATTGATATCTAATTCTAAGTTAAAAGGAGCATAATCATCACTCGGTCCGTCAGAAGTTTTCAACAATACAAAAACGGCTGAGGGATCTTCAAAAATATCAATGTCCAAACTTTTATGCAAATCTTCACTAAAACGGGAAGAAGCAGTTAGGAGATAGTTTAATATCGATAAATTCCTACGATTTTTTCTAGATGGGTAATAGGGAAGGAAAATATGGGTGCCAAGTTGATAGTAATTATTATTTAGACCTTTCGAAATGTTGGATTTCTCTTTTTTTTCAACAAAAGCAGTTATCCATTGACCCTCAGAGGTCAGACCATGCTGATGAACGAATTGCACTGACCTTGGAGAATAAAAGAAAGTCGCATAAAGATATTCAATAACCTCACTGCTCTTGATTAATTTATAACTAGCACCGCTCTCTACAGTTAGACTTAAGGGGAAAAACTGTCGGAGGGAATTGGGACCTACCTGATATTCCTCTTCTGATTTGCACCGAAACCGGGTGTCACGAAAATATCCGTCTTTGCCGCACTGGCGATCTCTGCTTTCAAGCTTATTCGAATAACTGCTACCATCTGCTGGCACAGCCAAAATTCCTACGTAACCATCATCGTCAACCAAGGTCTGAAAGCGGGGACTAGGATTTGTTGGAGGGATGGTCGTGGGCCAATCTATGCCCAAACCGCCAAATAACCGAGCTCCCTCTTTATTATCCTCATCAGGATAGAGAATAAAAACCTGTGAAAATGACGATGGGGCCTTCGAGAGGATGACATCATCGCCCTTATTCTCAGATGACGACATGAATGAATTACTCAAGATAACGGCCTCACGCCATTCATTCACCCTTTTGTTTGTTTTCGTATTCAGACAGTCGTTACCCACAGCAAATCCTTTGCCAACCAACCAAACTTGGCTATCGGGAGATCGGAATGAGTGGAGCTCTTCAATTTGATAATGAGTTGAATGACACATCATATGACTACCGAATAAAGTGAAGAATTCATTGTTCGGCGGAGTATCCAAATAGAATGACTCTAGAACTCCTTCCGTGTTTGCTGAATAGATCCGAGTGCCACCATTAGTCGTAATAAAAAACTGATTCGCAACTGAACCACTGAAAATTTTAATCTGCTGAATGAGGGGTTTCGGTTGATCTTTGGAGGAACTTCCAGACCCAGAAAAGAGACTCGGCACATCCCAGCTTTTCTCGCGCTTCCCGTCAGAATCAAAAACTACCAATTGCACGCTCTCAATTCTGTTCTTAGGCGATGGAGAGCTCTCAGGTGAAATCAAACGACAAAGACGCTCTGTTAAGGCCACAAAATGTCCGTCTCCGGTCTTTGCCACTTGGGTGATGAAGGAAGTACCGCAATCTTGAGCCGCTCCTTCTACGAAAGGGGCTTCCTCGGCATGACTTTGAACACTTGGCAAGAAAGCGACAGAATTCAAAAAAAACCCCAAGAAAAGAAGGGAATAGAGATAGTTCACAGAAGAGCCCCCTGGGATCAGGTCCCGCTGACAGTTGATGTTTGAAACAAAGTGGTCTCAACTACTCACCCTATTTTTTCTCAAGGTCAATCTCATTTTTATAATTCGTGATCCCTGGAAGAAGACCCCAGATTGCTGAAAGGCCTCGGGAGCCCCGAACCCTTCTAATTCAGATTTCTCAAATACGATGGTTCTCGCACAGGCATGAATTCTAATCCAGATTGTCAACCGCTAGCATAAGGGGATATTCTCTTTTTGAACTTTGGCTTCGATAACAAGACCATCAGAGATTTTAAGACGTGAACGCTTCCTTCTGTTAATCTGTTACAGGACAGAATTTCACGAGGCCAAAATGGAAAAGTCGAAAAACTTTGAAAGATTGAAGATTGGATGAAAAAATTCGTTCTACACAGCTGCACGGCAGTGTTTTGCTTGGTGAACGGTTTGGTGCAAACAGGTTCAGCCGAGATGGCAGATGGCATGCTTCGGGCCCTAGTTGATACAAATGTTTATGTTCCCGTGTATCTTTTGCCGTCGAGAACAGGCGCGGGCTTCAATAGTTATTTCGTGATTGGTCACATAGGATACGAGTCACTTTTTGCAGGCCACGGGTCCTCATCTCCTGAGTCTCGAATCTATTTTGGCCCCAGTCTCATGGGCCTCCTGCATCTCTCGATTGGCCACCCAGTAGCAAAAACTGAGGGTAGATCATATCGCATACGTATAGGCGATGGCATCCCCATTTGGGAATTCAATAGAGAATTGAAGGATTCATTTTTGCGCACCTTGAGCATATCCTTGATTGGCGAATATTTCGAGAGGTACGATCTATATGAACTTAAATTTGGTATTTCGATTGGTATTTCATTGATTGAGATATCGGAATTTCACCGCGAGAAGAGAGACCGACTTCAATGAGTTTACCGAGTTATGTAACAAATCTCACCTAAACACTAGAAATTTGTATTCGGCCCTCGATCTCCGATACAAAGTGTAATTTATTTGCTAATCTGAAAAGCCAGCTCCAACGCCTGACTTGCGTTGAGTCGTGGGTCGCAAAGCGTTTCGTAAAGCCCCTCCGCTAGGTGCTCTTCCAAAATGGCCTGATCCCCGCCAATGCACTCAATGACGTCTCTACCTGTCAACTCAAAGTGCACTCCACCAGCCACGGTCCCAAAGGATTCATGAATCTTGAAGAATTTTTTGACTTCAGAAATGATCGCGCCGAAAGCCCGCGTTTTGTAACCATTCTTTGCCGTAATTGTATTGCCGTGCATGGGGTCACAACACCAAACAACCTGGCGACCCTCCTTCTGAACATGCTGAATCAGTTTCGGCAAAAACTCATCGATTTTTTCAAAACCCATCCTCGAAATAAGGGTCAAGCGTCCCATCTCATTTCGCGGGTTGAGAATATCCATCAGGCGTGACAGTTCATTGGTGGTCAATGAGGGCCCGCACTTTACCGCAATGGGGTTGTTCACTCCACGCAAAAATTCAACGTGAGCTCCGTCGGGCTCTCTGGTGCGATCACCAATCCAAAGGAGATGCGCTGAACAATCATACCAGTCACCTTCATAATCCTGCTCAGGTCTAGCTGTGGTGCTATCCCGCCGAGTTAGGGCCTGTTCATAAGGTAGCAACAAAGCCTCATGGGAAGTGTAAAACTCGACCTGATGAATCTGTGGAGTGTTTTCATTGGTAATGCCACAGGCTTTCATAAAAGCCAGGGCCTCGTCCAGACGACCGGCAATGTCCTCGTAAAGGCTGCTCTGGGCCGTGTTTGTTTTCACAAAATCAAGATTCCAAGCATGGACTTGTTTCAGGTCGGCATATCCACCATGGGAAAATGCGCGGAGAAGATTTAATGTGGCGGCAGCCTGCACATAGGCCCGCTCCATACGTGCCGGATCTGGCGTTCGTGTGATCGGATCAAAATCACTTCCGTTGATAATATCTCCTCGATAACACGGGAGCTTCACTCCATCTCGAATCTCTACATCACTGCTGCGAGGTTTAGCAAATTGCCCAGCCAGCCGTCCCACTTTGATGACCGGTTTTTTCTTAACGTAGGTTAAAATCACCGCCATCTGTAAGAGCACTCGAAACGTATCACGAATGGTATTCGCACGAAACTCATTAAAGCTTTCTGCGCAATCGCCACCCTGAAGTAAAATGGCATCACCTTGACCAACCTCGGCCAAACGCTCTTTGAGGCAACGAGCCTCGCCGGCAAACACCAGCGGCGGGTAAACGGCCAACCTTGCTTCCACTTCCGCCAACTTTCCAGGATCGGGATAATCAGGCATCTGTGATATTTTTTTGTCACGCCAACTTCGCGGCGTCCATAAAGCCTGGTTCATTTTACTGACCTTTCACTTTCACTTCATTGCGACGTGATTTTTTTAAAGAGGGCGCCTTTTTCTGCTGAAAAGCAGCCTCCGCCAATATCATTTCAAAAATTCCACGAATAAAACTTTTTCGAAGGCCCACATTTGCACCAATCTGAGAGCGGTTACGCAAGACCTCGACCTCCCGCTGATTCTGGACAATGCTGCGACGACCCTGTCTTTTCAAATGACCGACCTTTGCAACGATCCGAAATCTCCGCTGCAAAGCCGCCAAAACCTGCCGATCAACCCTATCGATGTCCCGGCGCAAGAGCCGCAAGCGGCGGTCGAACGAATCCTTCGAAGTCTTAGAGGCCTTATGAGACTCAGAGGACTTATGAGACTTAGAAGCCTTAGAGGCCTTATGAGACTTAGAGGACTTAGAAACTTTAAGGGCCTTTCTTTTTTTACGAACTTTACTCATGGACCACACCACGACTGGCCTGCCGAATATTCTGTAAAACTCGGCGTATGCCATTCGCATTTTCCATTAAGGCCTTTGTTTCATCAAAGCTCTTATTCAACAGCGACTGCTGAAATATTCTCAAATTTTCCATATAAGCCTCCAGCGCCGAAAGCACGTGTTCGCGGTTCTGTTCAAAAATTGGCAGCCACATGGCCGACGAGCTTTTTGCCAGGCGTGAGGTGGATTCAAATCCTCCGCTAGCCAGATCAAAGATAGTGCTGACGCTATTTTCCTTATTGAGCACCGTGTTTGCCAAAACAAATGAAATCGCGTGGGATAGGTGAGAGATAAATGCCGTGTGCAAATCATGCTCATCCGCCGACATGTAGACCCTCTTCATCTGCAAGACTTCAAACATCTCGTCAACTCGACGCAAATGGCATGACGCGGATTGCTCCGCTTCACAAATCACGGCAGAACGATTCGCAAACAAGCCACGCAGCGCAGCCGCAGGCCCAGAATGTTCCGTGCCGGCCATGGGGTGAGCGGCTACAAATTGAGATCTTTTTGAATGCCCCGCCACAAGTCCGCAAATTGCCTTCTTGGTCGAGCCCATGTCAGAGACGGTGGTCTCAGCACTTACCCTGTCTAAAACATCTGGTAAAAGTGAAATGATCTTATCGACTGGAATCGCCAACACCACCATATCGGAGCCCCTCAAGGCTTCCTCTAGTGGCGCAATTCTGTCGACGATACCGCGGTTCAGTGCCAATCGACAATGCTCAAGATTTACATCAACGCCAACAACACTTGCTGCCAAGCCTTTTGCCCTAAGATCAAGAGCCAGCGATCCTCCGATTAATCCTAAACCAATCACGGTAAGGTTCATAGCCAAGGTCTCTCACTTCGTTTGTAATCGCCAAATTGAATCAAATTAATGGTGTTGGCTTTTAACTCATTCAAAGCCAACTGATAATCAACTATATCCAGAAACTCAAGGTCCACATGAAAGGAATATTCATAAGGTCGGCCCAATACGGGCACCGATTGCAGCTTTGTCATATTCAGATTGCGCATTTCAAAGATTTTTAAAACTTTTAGCAGACTACCTGGCTCGTGTGCGATTTCGAAGCGCAGAGAGGCTTTATCAGAGTTAACAACTGGCAGACCCCAGTCACGCAAATCCTCTCTCTTATTGGCTAAGACTAAAAAGCGAGTGTAATTCAATTTATTCGTTTCAATTCCCGCTTTTATTATCTCTAAACCGTAGACTTCGGCTGCGCCTTTGCCGGCAATCGCCGCGTGTCCGGGCATCTGATCAACGGCAATTCGCCTTGCACTTTCAGCTGTATCAGGACCTTCCAAGACCTGCAGGTGAGGATAGTTAGCAAGAAAATCCTCGCATTGCAAAAGCGCCATGGGATGCGACTGGACAACAAATACATCTTCGATTGTCTGACCTGGCAATGCCATTAAATTCAGTTCAATGCGCAAGTAAACCTCACCGACGATTTGTGATCGAAACTTTTCAAGTAACTGATAGTTCGGCAAAATGCTTCCGGCCAAGGAATTCTCTATTGCCATCACGTTAAAATCGGTTTCACTCCCCTGCAAAGCCTCGGCCAAACGCCTAAATGAAGAACATTCAACTAATTCGATGGGAAGATGCGAGAAATACTCACGGGCCGCTGCATCGTGAAAGGCAGCGCGAATGCCCTGGATCCCAATTTTTGGCTTTTTTTCAATTTTCACTTTCTCGCCTCAATCGCATATCCTCAGCCAACTCTCCTCCATTATATTCTCGCCGACCTTTGTCGCAACAAATGATCTGCCACAGTCAAGGCCGCCATGGCTTCAACAATAACTACCGCTCGCGGAACCACACAGGGATCATGGCGACCGCGCCCAGCCAACTCCAGGCTTTTACCACTCTTATCGATGCTGGTTTGCTTTTTCATAATCGTCGCCACGGGTTTAAATCCGACACGAAAATAAATATCCATACCGTTCGAAATTCCACCCTGAATTCCTCCAGAGTTATTCGTGCGTGTCCGAACTTGACCGTTGACGGCCTCAAACGGATCGTTATGTTCTGAGCCCTTCCGAATTACGCCCGCAAAGCCAGAGCCAATTTCAAATCCCTTCGCCGCATTGATACTTAACATCGCCTTAGCCAAATCGGCATTTAAGCGATCAAAAACTGGCTCGCCCAGTCCAGCTGGACAGCCACGCACAAGGCCTGTCACGACTCCTCCCAAGGTATCTCCTTCTTTGCGGACATCCTCTATAGCACGAATCATTCTCTCGGCTGTAGCTGAATCTGGACAACGTACAGGATTTTCATCCCTTCGCGACAGATCCAAATTCAAGTAGGTTTTGTCCAAACACACCTCTCCTACCTGAGAAACATAGGCTGCCACTTCGATGTTATGCTGGCGCAAAAGGAGCTGCGCCAAGGCTCCAGCAAAAACCCGCGCTGCCGTCTCCCGAGCGCTGGAACGCCCACCGCCCCGATGGTCGCGCAAACCAAATTTGGCATCGTAGGTATAATCAGCATGCGATGGACGATATGAATTGGCAACATGGTCATAATCGTGCGCGCGACTGTCCTCATTGGGAATCAAAGCCGCCAAGGGTGTGCCGAGGCTGACATCATTGAGAACGCCGGAGACAATTCTCGCCTGATCACTCTCTTTGCGTTGAGTGGTCAAATGCGACTGTCCGGGTCGGCGACGATCCAACTGTGCCTGAATAAAGTTGTGGTCGATTTTCAAGCCAGCTGGACATCCGTCAACCACCACACCAATCATGGGACCATGGGATTCGCCAAAGGTCATGATACGAAATATTTGGCCAAATGTATTACCGCGCATAAAAGTTTACCTTTCGTTTCCTCTTCTCTACTGGCTATTCTAATCCGTTCTCACCTTAGCCTACGAGAAAGTCTTGATCGAGATGTTCTTGAGCGAGCCAGAAAGTGGTGGATCGCTTTCTCGTAAGACTTGCTGCCAAATCCAGAAATCTGCTTCACACACACATCACGAATAACCGAATTTCTGCGAAACATTTCTCTTTTGTGTATGTCAGTCAAGTGAACCTCATAAGCTGGTAAATCCACAGCTGCCAAGGCGTCTCGAATCGCATAGGAATAATGGGTGAAAGCTCCTGGATTGATCACAATTGCGTCAGCCCACTTGCGTTGCGCGTGGATAAAATCAATTAATTTTCCTTCATGATTAGATTGAAACACCCGCAATTTATACCGACTCAATCGAGCGTCCGCTCTTAATCCTTTGTTCAATTCAGCAAGGGTCATCTGACCGTAAACGTGCGGCTCACGTTGACCCAACAGGTTGAGATTCGGGCCATGAATAACAACAATATTCTCCTCAACTTTTTGCCCCTCAACTTTCTTCCGCATGATGACCTCCCGTTAACAGTCTTTTGTAAGCGGCCTTGAGATCATCCCCAGTCACGTTCACGTCCAAAACTGCTCGTCCCAACCTTTTAAGCAAGACAAAACGAATGCGGCCCTCTTGCTTTTTCTTGTCTTTGGCCATCGCCTGTGTGAGCTCGTCAAATCCAATGTGCTTCGGCAATGACGGTACCTCGATCATATTTAAAAATGCCCTTATTTTTTTTGCCTGTTTCAGAGATAAGTGACCCCTTGTCTCTGACAAACAAGTAGCAAAACGCATACCCCAGATAACCGCTTCGCCGTGTTGAAACACTTCGTAATTTGTCACGGCCTCGAGCGCGTGCCCAAATGTGTGGCCAAAATTTAAAATCTCGCGCCGACCCTTGCGATCCCACTCGTCGGCGGCCACGACCTTAGCCTTCCAAGACAGGGACTCATGCACCAATTTGCTTAGCACTTTAGAATCCGAATCCAAAACCGCTCGCCATTGCTTGTTCAGATACACAAAAAGCTCTTTGTCATAGGTGAGCGCGTACTTGATAACTTCACCGAGGCCAGAAATAATTTCACGAAGGGACAATGTTTTCAAAAAATTTGTGTCACAAACGACCAGCGCGGGCTGATGAAATGTTCCTATCAAATTTTTCCCCAGAGAATGATTGACCGCTGTCTTACCGCCAATTGAACTGTCAACCTGCGCCAGTAGAGTCGTGGGAATCCCCACCCATCTCAGACCGCGGAGGTAGGTGGAAGCGAGAAAGCCTCCGGCATCACCAAGAGTCCCTCCACCCAGAACAAAAACCGTGGAGGAACGATCAATGCCCAATTTTAAAAGTTCACCATAAAGAGGCAAAATGCTCTGAAAATCCTTTAGGGATTCACCGGCTGCCACTTTGATTACGTCCATCTGCCAACCTGATTTCCGCAAAACCGCCAGCACCTTTTGCGCTGGACGCGTTAATCTCTCATCAGCGAGCAATATCCCTCGTTGGGAATAGATACAGCCAGCTGGACTCCGCAACTGACGAAGCACTTGATCCAGCCGATTCGTCACTCCTGGGCCCACAAAAACACTGTAGGAACGGGCCCCGAGTTTAACTTGGGTTCGGAATTCCTTTTTGCCATTGGATTTCAACTTCACGAAACTTTACCCCTCAAAATATCAATTATTTCGTCAGCCACTTCGCTCGGTGACTTATTGTCAGTTTGAATATGGGCAGATGCCTCAGCATACTGGGGCTCACGAGTCCGCAAAAGATTTTGCAAGTGGGTGATTCGATCACCGCTCGTCTTTAAAAGTGGACGTTCCTCCCATTCGCCTGAAAGACGCCCCAACAGGCTTTCGGGGCTGGCCTTTAGATAAAACAAATCACCCGCTTGGACTATGAGGCGGCGATTCTCTGGACTGATCAAGGCACCACCTCCCAGCGCACAAACACCGCCAACCGAAATCCGGCGTAAAAGATCCTGCAATGCCTCGCCTTCCCATCGACGAAATTCGACCTCACCATCCTCAGAAAAGATTCGTCGGATTGATTTTCCCGCCAACTCGACAATCAATGCGTCTAAATCAAAAAAAGGGCAAGCCAATTTCTGGCTTAGGATTCTTCCCGTCGCCGACTTTCCGACACCCATAAATCCACACAAGAAAATCGGCCGCTGGAAATCGGCCCGCGGCACGGGCTGGATACTCTCAAATCGTAAAATGTCCCGCAAATGAGCAGTCAAGTCGTTCCCCAAGACTTCTCTGGTCCTAGCCGACAATGGACCAAACCAAATTTGCCAGGTCGCCAAAGCTTGACCAACAAACATGGTCAGGCCACCAATGGCCCGCAAGTTTGCACGCTGTGCCTCCTGCAAAAACAAGGTCTGCTGCGGCCGATAAATCAAGTCCAAGGCCAAAGCGCGCTGAGAACAGTGACGAAATATTTCTGGAAAATCGATAGATCCTGTGCCACTACCGGTCGGGAAAGAATTCGCTAGATCCCCGTTCATACGATCGTCATAACGGGCCATTCCCACGGGAGTCGCCTGCACCACCAGATCAGCCATGGCATCGATCGAACCGGCCGCTGCCACCGACGAAAATTCTGTTGATTTGAAAACAGCCGACAGGTCATTAAGGAGTTTCTGCGCCCTTTGCACTCCACGGTTGACCACAACAATCTTCTTCGCACCAGCTTTCGCACAAGCGTAAACGGTCGCACGTGCGGCCCCACCGGCCCCAATAACCAAAATAGTTTTCCCATAACAGGCAAATCCAACTTTTTCCAAAGTGACCTCTATGCCTGCTACATCAGTGTTGTAACCATGTAGCCGCTCGCCAATGACCTGAACAACATTGGCCGCGCCAAGCGCCTGAACTTCTGGGGCCAGTTCATCGAGATGACACAAAATAGATTCTTTATGAGGAATTGTGACATTAAGACCCAACCATTGCGCCCCCTCAGACTGCTCGCGCAATTGCTGACAGAATTTCTCAAGCTGCTGTGATTCCACATCCAGCGCCTCATACTGCAATCGATGATTGCCCCCCAAAGTTTCGCCAATAAAGCTAAACACCTGAGGAGAAAGCGAATGCGAAATGGGATGTCCGATAACAGCCGCACGTAAATTCATTTTGTGAGGTCTTGCAATGTAGAATAAAATTCCGGGTAAGAAATTCCGACACAATCAGATCCGCGGATCAGACTCTCCCCTTCGGCGATCAATCCCGCCACGCTGAAGGCCATCGCGATACGGTGATCGTGAAAGCTATTGATTTCTGCGCCAATCAACTTCTGTGGGCCTTCAATCACAAATCCGTCCCTGGTTGTCTCAATCACGGCCCCCATCGCCCGAAGATTGGCGGCCAGGGCCTCTATCCGATCGGTCTCTTTCACACGCAATTCCTCGGCGCCAGTGACCTTCGTTGTTCCGTGTGATTGTGTGGCCATTACTGCGAGGATGGGCAACTCATCAATCAACGATGGGATCTCGTGTTCCTCCACCACAACACCTACCAGTTTTCCATGGCAAGCCTGAATGTCGCCCATAGGCTCTGGATCTTCCTCTGTCAGGGCCACACGGATTGTCGCACCCATGCGCCGTAACACCTCAATGAATCCCGTGCGTGTGGGATTGAGTGAAACGCCCCGCAGACACAAATCCGACTGGGGAACCAACACGGCGGCCGCCAGCCAAAATGCTGCGGTGGACGGATCGCCAGGCACGTGTAAAATATTAGCCGAAAATTGTTGACCACCACGGACCCGCACCTCCTCGGAGTTAGAGTCAATATGCACTCCGAAATGTTTCAACAGCCGCTCTGTGTGATCACGACTATGAATCTCGCCCCAAATCCGCGTATCACCGTCTGCTAACAAACCAGCCAAAATAATCGCCGTTTTGATTTGGGCGCTAGCGATCTTTAGTTCATAGTCGATTCCGTGGAGACGACGACCCTGGATTTCCAAAGGAGCGAAATCCTTGCCGGTCAATTCGATCTGCGCGCCCATTTCTCTCAATGGATCTGCCACCCTTCTCATCGGCCGTTTTATCAGGGACTCATCACCTGTCATCTTCACCCGTAAACCATCGACAGCGGACAGGACACCCATCATCAAGCGCATGGTTGTCCCTGAATTCCCACAATCCAATATTTTCGTGGGACTTATAAAACTTTCAGGGCCTCTTCCGTCGATAATGGTCACATGCCCTTCTTTGCGGATGGGCACTCCAAGCTGTCCCAGTACGCGGGCTGTGGATTGTACATCAGCACTTTCTAAAATATGATGAACCTCCGTTCGCCCCTGGCTAAGCGCACCAAAAATCAGACTGCGGTGGGAGATCGATTTATCTCCCGGCAATTTCAAAGATCCGCGAAAATTCCTTGCTGGGCCCACGCGTCTGTCCACTGTCATCTCTCCCGTTGTATCTGTGTCCTTCGCGCTCATAATAGGCATTTCGCGAATCCGCGTCAAACGCTAGAGCAAGATTCAGGAAACTTGGTCCCCACTCATGAAACCTCTCTTGGCAATGGCACCAAGCTGAATCATGCCGAGATAGTTCTCGACCTTGTTTTCATACCGCGTTTTCTCTCGTTTTAAAAATGAAGTCAGGAAAGGAATGGTTCCACTTTCGATCTTCTTCGGTAACGATGAAAAGTTCGTCCATCTTGTGACCCGGTGGTCGTTTGCGAATGGCGCTGTTGGGAACTGCCAGACTCGACTCTAAAATGTTGTCGTAGTTGCTCGTCGTGCGGATCAGAAGTATAAGATTGGTCTCAAATAACGAGGGGACGAATGCCTTTTGAGGTCTTTTGACTGTCTTTGACGAGGCCTCACTTCAAACAGCGATATCTCGGCCGGTGGGTCAATTTCAATTGATAAAGCAACAGGAAGATTTTAATTGTCGACCTTGTGAGACTAGCGCTCAGGAGAATCAACAATTTGAACCCGCGACCGAAGGTCAATTTTTTTGCTTGGTTTGCCTTTTGTCACAAAACAATCAGTTAATTTCCCCTGTCCCAACTCATTTGGAAGAACGAACTCTTATTCTAAATCCAATTTCCGGTTTAGTAACTTTTATTGCACAAATCGCACCCATTCCCAAGTCGAGTCCATCGCTTTTAAACGTGACTGTGTATTTGGCAAAAATATCGCTCAAATTGCCTCTAGGCCAGTATACGGAGGCGACAGTCAGTTCATCCACACCTATTACGTCTAGTCCTACCGAATTCATGGGGGCGAGAGTGGCTGAAACGCTGGACAAGTCACGCGTTTGGTTATCGATACAGGTAACCTCCGCATTCTCTATTGAACCCGTTAATGTTCCCCGATCCCCGACATTCAGTTCCTTCAACTCCACTGCTCCAGCTGCTGCACCGAAAACTAGGATCAAACTCAAAAATAAAATTAATTTGCTAACCATCGCTTCACTTCTCCGTTAAAATATTACCATTATCGAATTCGATAGAATGGACTATCGCTATTTCCACATTTAATCATTCTAATGACCACCTTGATTGTCCGCAGTTCCAAACTTAAACGAGCAGCGGTAATAGTCTCTTTCTTCCTCACTTTTGACCCCATACCTTTGGAAGGAATGAATACAAACAACATTTTCTCCAATTTTGGTATCGACATCAGTCGCTCCATACCTCTCCGTGGGGCCGTCAAATTTCCTTAACAAACCGTATACCTCCTCTGCACGGGACCTTTTACTACCTTCTACTACCAAGGAATAATCTCCTTGATTCTCGACGGACTTCTCATTTCTTTGTTTAATACTGACTTCAGTTTTCACATTCTGGTCAAATTGAATTTGTGAAGATGACGGCGAAAAGTTGATGATGGAGATCGTTTCGCCAGCCCGGGAACATGCACCGGGGGATGCAAAGGTCCTGATGGCATCGTTCGGGCCATATTGTTCGTCGTTGCAGCACATTCTTCCATAGCTACTTTCAGCATAGATCGAAAAAATAGAAGCTAAAAACAAGATCGGGAGTAACGAAGTCTTTATCGCTTTCATATTTAGAGCTCCTCAGCTTACAGGTTAAACCGGGCAGGCCACTCTTTGACACGCAAAGTTATTTACAGTCAAGCCTTATGTTTCGATCATGAAAAATGGGCTCGGTCACATCTCCAGATCCACCCTTTTCTCAACCTGAAAAAATCATAAAGTTCCAAGGTAGAATCACTGGTCACCTTAAGAGAGGTACCATTGACGGAAGTTCAAAAATCGCGCTCATTTCAGCCACCTATCACAGAAAGATCCGTCGGTACCATTCATTGACCCAGTTCTATTTTGCTTCAAACGATTCCAATATGCAGATCAATATAACTTTATAACTCTTCCCAATATCGTTTGAAGCTGGCACTCATGGACCCTTCAGAGCTATTTCGCCAACTCAAGGTTATTGTCAGGTTGATCAAATATAAAAGTTCGTTTGTAGATGAGGTATGAAAGTGTCATCACCAATGGTGTTAAGAATAGCAGAATGATCTTTAACCCATCGGCTGCCAATTTTAAAAATGAGGTCGCTGCGAAGAGACCCTCAGCCGAAGGATCAGCTCGCAGTACTAGGCCAAATGAAGCAGCACATAGAACCAAAATCGCTGGAATTTGAAACACGACCATCATGATCCAAAAATTCTTCAAAGTCGCTTTGATGCTCAACCTCAATGAATCGTTCCACCCCAAATTCTGAAAGATCAGAATTTGAGAAAAAAACAAGATAGGGGACGAACAAATCAATGAAATTACGGTGAGTCCCATAGTTATGATCGCAAAAAAACTCGCCATTTCCGAAGGATCTGCCATTCTTCCATCTTTATAAAGATTCATCGCGAGACCTCCAAAAACGACACTATAAATCACAAAGAAAATCAGGGTAACGACCCCCGTAGCGACGAAAGCTGGAACAAGCTTTTTTAAAAGTGAAGTCTTATGAAATGCGGCAAAAAATTGTGACACCTTAGGGATGCCCTTCTCCTCAATAAGCGTCTGCGAGACAAGTGAATGACCCACAATCCAAAGCATACCTATAACTGAAGAAATGGCCCCCAAAACTAGTTAAACTCAAAACGCTTTCAATGGACAAGGCAATCAGGGCCCCAGTAAAAAGAACAAAATATTGGGATTTACCGACACTGATGGATTGTTGAAGGGAGACGCCAAAATCCTTTAAAGAAATCTTCTGAATCTGCATATTCAAGGCTATTCAAAAACCAGGCCACTCTCAGCAAGAATACAAATCATTACAATATCAGCGCTCGGGTAAATTTTATACAAACTTTATACAAACAACTATTTTGGAAAAGAGGTACTGTCCATCTTCAATTCCCCCGTTGCATCTGTGTCCTTCGCGCTCATAATAGGCATTTCGTGAATCCGCGTCAAACGCTAGAGCGAGATTTAGGAAACTAAATCCCAACTTATGGGACGATCCTGTAAGGCACAATGCCTTTTCCTAAAAGGAATCTGCGGAATGTGACATCTCATCAGCCCAATATATTTGAGATAATATTAAAATGAATGGAAATTCCCATAAAGCCGATCAATCCCAAAATGGAACCCATCAAGCTAAGAATTAAAGCAAAGAAAAACAGAGGTCTTTTCTGCGTCAACGCCGTGACACCAAAAAGCGCAATTGCAATCGACAGCGTTGCTTCGGTCATATCAAATTGATCGTCGAAGATATTCATGTCATCATAGAATTTTTCGTGAGATTCTGCCGAGAGTTTGATTTCAGTTTTTTCTTTTTCATAGCGATCAAATTTCTCTTTGAGTTTATCAATTTTCTTTTGTATCTCGGTACGAACGAGCTCTGATTCGCTGGCTTCTTTTGCGAAGTTAAAAGATCAATCGTATTTTCAACAACATTTTGCTTGGTACTTTTGGACTGAAAATAGGCCCAATCGTTGACAGCTTTTGACTGTTCTTTTGACATATTTTGAACAATGTTTCCACCCTTTATATTACAAAGTGCCATGAAGGTCGCTGTAACTGCGACGCAAATAGCGATATAGGCATTCAAACGACTTTCAGCGGCGTGTTCCAGTGATTCAGAAATTGCTTCGTTTAACTCACTCACTGCAAAATCTCCTTCATGAAAAAATGTAAAGTCGTTCCATTGATGTGGCATATTTATCTATGCAAAGGCAACAGAATACCAAGAGCCAAGAAATGTATCGGTTCATTGATCCACTCAATTTTCTCACAAATCCAATAGTTCTGAATCATTTCCTTTCGCTCTTTTTATTCAAAGGCAACAATTCAATCGGCGATCACAAGATCTCTCAAATAATTATGGGTACTTTTAAGGAGCCAGCGAACGGATATATTAAATTGTCCGTAAAAAAGAGATCTTAAATGGAAAACAAAACCTATGTTCAGCGGATTTCAGCACCAATCGCCGATCGACATGAAGAACTCTTGTGCAAACCTAGAGAATAAAGGACATCTTTCACTACTGTCTTAGCTGAGCGAACAGCGCCATTAACATACCCCTGCGATAGATCGTCATGCTCTTCTCCGATTCTAAAAAATCGACCAGTCCGAGAGACGATATTTTTCTGGAGCATTTTCTCTCCTGGTCGAGGAGCATCCGAATAGGATGAGGGCCAAGAGTAGTAGCGCGCGTGAATAAAATACTGAGTTATTCCCGGAATTATTCTCTCAAGTTCAATGAGGATCCGTTTTGATAATAAGAGTCTTTCATCATCTGAACTTGTTTCGAGAATTTTGTCTGAAAAATAAAGGGTTAGACTTCCAAATGAGGTATCTTGTAAAACTGAACTATCCCACATTTACGCAGAAAACATTTCAAGCATTCCGTTACCAGAAATATTGTAGTCTTCCCAAATTCGTTTTGAAAAATACAGAATAAGTTTGCCGTTGCTAGCAAATTGTCTGGCCTTTTCCGCCTTTATCCCACTGAATGAATCACCATGTAGATTTATATTAACCCACTGAAATGAAGGGACTGACGATACCAAGATTTTGGTTTGGATATTTTTTACTATTCCACCATTCTTGTAGCGAACCAAAAAACTCCCATCGCTGTTTTCCATAATGTCCGTAACCTGGTGGTTAAGCCGAATCTGCCTTCCCAAGCGATCTGAAAGTCGATCAATAAAAATCTGTGTTCCGCCCTTTACAATATACCTTTCATCGTTCTGGGGAAGGAGTCCAATCCATTTGCCTTCTATATCTATGTGTATAACCTCGGAAAGAATCGCACCTGAAAGCTGAGAAAGCGGCAGACCGTATTCAGATAACAGTAAAGTTTCGATGAGTCCTTTCAAAAGCGGCGCATTCTCAATCAGAAGGAGAACACTGGCTGCGCTCTTCTCGTCTAACTCACGGTGCTCGTGCAAGCTACTCTGAGCAGCAGAGATTATTTGCTGAATCTTGCTGAGCGCATTCAATTCAGTATCAAATATCTCTTCTGTCAAATCTGCCCAACTATAGAACTGACCCTTTATTTCAAAAATATCAAGGCCTTTTCTTGGCCGTTCCACAAGCTCACAACCCAGTCCCTCTATGAGGCCAATAGCGTCGCAATGAGTGCTATCTATCAGCTCGGCGCCCGCATTGGAAATGATATTTAAACCAAACGGGAATGGGTCAGTTCTAATTCTTCCTCCAACGCGAGAAGAGGCTTCCAAAACAGTGTAGAGAATATTCTCGTCGCTCAATTCTTTGGCTGCGGTCAAACCTGAAGCCCCAGCTCCTATAATCACAACATCCACTGTTTCAGTAGGTTCAGCTGAAGCCTCGAGAGATAGATGCATGAAAACATGACAGGATAAAACCCACGCCAAGATGACATTCGCCCTGTTCATGCTCCCCACCCCTTGCGACGAGCCCGCCGCCCGATATATTTCAAAAATATAAAATCAAAATATAAAATCTAAAATCTAAAATCTAAAATCTATTGTTTCAACTTTCTGACGATACCCACTTTTGAGCAAACCATACGTGGCGATTGTAATTATTAGCCAGTAGGAAAGGCGATGGGTGGTTTTGATAGATTTCTCAAATACTCCGGACCCTTTTTCAAAAATGATTTACCTGACATAAATCCCAAAGAATACTCAATTGAGCTAACCCCAGGAATAGTCGCGGTTTAGAAATTGGAAGTTCCAAACATTTTTTGCTTTCAATAGGCTATGAGCCTTATCGAGACAATCAGAGGGGATCCATCAACGATGAGAAATATCACACCTTTTCTTTCTCGATAAATGGAACTGGCTTGGAATTCCCCAGAAAAAGTGGATAGTTTCTCAGGCGGCATTTACGTTTAGTGTTGACTCATACTCTAAAGGACTCTGATAGCCAAGCGATGAATGCAATCTCTTTTTGTTGTACCAGATTTCAATATACTCAAAAACCAAGGTTCTCAACTCCGCTTCTGTTTTGTAGTCATGACGGTAAAGCCACTCAGACTTGAATGACTTGAACCAACTCTCAACAATCGAATTATCGTAACAGTTTCCCTTGCGACTCATGCTCGGAATCACATTATTTTTGTTCAGCAAAGCCAAAAATAATTTGCTCGCGTACTGAATTCCGCGGTCCGAGTGGAAGACGATGTTCGCCCTATTTCTGCAATTAGCCAACGCCATCCGCAGAGCATTTAAGACTCCGGTGGTTTCCAAACTGTCAGTGACCGACCAACCCACAACTTTTCGGGTACAAACATCGAGAACTATGGCCAGATAGAAAAAGCCAGATCCAAATCTTAGATAGGTTATATCTCCGGCCAAGACCTGATTAGACTCTTTAGGCAGATCATCCTCGATCCTGAAAACTCGTGGAGCAATTGGACCCTCGTGGTTCGAATTAGTCGTTCTCACTCGATATTTCTTCTTTAACCTAGCATCCAATCCCATCTCCCTCATATACTTCGCGACAGTATTTTCACTTACAGAGAACCCCTCGCTTCTCAGCTCATGAAAGATCCTAGGTGACCCATAAGTACTTTTACTCGCCTTGAAAATCTCCTCAATTTTCTTGCAGATTTCCATTTTTCTCGCCATGGATTTCAACTGGCCATTTTTTTCCACTGGTAATACCCGCTGGTGCTCACTCCAAAATGTCTGCATAGCCGGATGATAGGAACTTCATTTGAAAGATCGAAAATCATTTGGAATTTCTCATTTGATCCTTTGATATAATCCCTAGGCTTTTTTTTAGAACATCGCTGACTTTGTTCAGATACTCATTTTCTTTTCTGAGTTCTCGAACCTCAAGCTCCAGTTCTTCAGATGAAATTTTGCACAGGTAGAGCTTTATTCAATGCCCTACCTTGAGCGGAACCTTAGAGTCGTTCGATCGCAGCTTCAATTGCGCTTGTTTGATCCTTAAATTTTCCTGAGGCTACAAGTTCGCCGAGTTTTTTTATATACTTCACGTGCTGCGGAAGTATTTAGTTGCGTGGACATGACTCTCTCGCTCTCGGGTTAAGAGAGTGATTTAACTATTCTATTTTTTAAGTCTTATTGAAATTTTTCGAGGCCTCATCGGCACTCGAATTTTAAAACCCATTCAGTCGTACTGCGGGATGTGCCACATTCAGGGTACGGACCCTCGCAATAAAGGCGCTGTGGAAGCTAAAGGTCCTCGCCACCACTTTCATCATAAGCACTGTCATGATCCGGATGTAGGGAAATGAAAACCATGAATTTTCCATCTCGGCAAACCCGGGCACGAAACTTTTTTGATATTCGGATGGAGCCTATGGTTTTACCTGACTGCGTGACCTGGCCCTCAATAGGCTCCCAGTTAAGACCTCGCTTTTGGGTTCTCGATGAGGTCTTATATACCTGATCCCAGGTCATTTGCTTGATTTTTTCAAGGGTGGCCTCGAGTAGATCGAGCTCTGGAGAATTAAGCTCAGACAGTTCCACAATAAACCGTGGAAATTCCAAATCGCATTCAATCAGTTCATGCTGCGTAGATACAGACGAAACACTCTTAGGAGTCGACTTCTTTTCCGTCTTCTTTGACTTCACACGATCACTTCTTCTTTCTTAGAGAAGCAAATAATTTCTTCGTGTCTGTCGCCTTTGGCCTTCTTTTTGATTCCCACTCATTAAATTCATTCAAAGATTCATTAGCCTCTTTGGTATGAAACACCTTCTGCGAATCAGGAATAAACGTCCCCGATGAAATTCGTATTTCGTTGCCATCGAGTTCCTCGACCAAAATCTGTCTGCCAGCCCAAGCCTTGCCAATACTGATTTGGCCATTAGCAGGAACTTTTAATAATTTGACGTTTTTAACTCCCATCAGAACTCCTTAGCTCGAATCATGATATCCTAATTTAGGATTTTATGCAATTGTTATCGGAAGATCATTGATGAGTCACAGAAGCGGTTATATCTGACTTGCTAACAAATTTGAGACGAGCCACATAATCAGACATATTTAAGTGCAGAATCCGAGGCCCAAAAGGCTCTCCCCGCCCGTTAAGATTATATATCCGCATCAAGATGAAGATTCAACTATTTGATTTTTTTGGCTTATCGGCGTTTCTCAAGTCCTCCTCCGAGGCTCTCAAACTTAGCTTCCATAGCATCTCGATCCAGTCATAGTCCTCTCTTTTCTGATCTTTTTTTGATGATATTGAGAAAAACCTTTTAGAATTATACAAAATACTGATTTACCCATGCGTTTAGGCAAAAAAACTCCAAAACATCTCAAGATAATCTTGGATGGATCAAATGGACATGGATATTTTATTCGCGCTCGATAATTTACTAACAATTTTCCCCGATTTTGCCATAAATCAAAAAGCGGACAGTGAAATATACCAATGCTCGCTCAGGCAAAAGAGAGTGGATGGGATCCGGGGTCAAGGCTCTCAAGGACGAAGAGCATCGCATGAGAATTGCTACGGATACTTGAGTTTAAACATGAAGACCAGAAATCTCGAGCTGAACGCCACAAATTGTGAGATGAGCACACAACCATAAAATCCCAGCGAAAGTTATAAGGCGCTATGTGTGCAGTAGTAGCTGATTGGATCTCTGATATTTTATTGCGCGATTTTTGTGTATGGGTAAACAAAATGCTTACTGAAATGTTGTTGAATCAAATTTTGAAGAGCCCGGTGCGGGAAATTCGCACGCCGGGATCTGTGAGGGTCTTACCTTGCACTCTTCATGAAGGTGTGAGGTAATTCTACTCGATGATTAGTAGGTTATCACTTATTCTTTTTGTAATTTTTGTTTCCAGCTGTACCACGGTTCGTCGTGATATCTATTTTAAGGATATGGAATCTCAATATGGTAAAAAATCAATATCTGCAATTTTCCCAGGTAATGTTTACTGGTCTGACTTCCTAAAAAAGAATGGCAAGAATGTCGGACGTGTGAGAATGGAAATCCTTAACTCGGCAACTGGGAACTATACATTTGGGATAATTATTCCTTTTTTTCCAATTTTCTATTTAAGTGAAAATCAGTTTGAGTTGGAATCTAGAAATTTTAAAATAGGTTGTAGGGTAGAGAATTTTATCAACTTTAAAAAGCCGGGTATTTGCCACAAGCTGAAAATTGTTTTTGACGGTAAGGAGTATACCCCAGTTAAGATAGAAAATACTGGTTACGAAAAAGTTTTTGAATTCGAGCTTTTAACAACTAATGTAAATCAGCTTTTGCTTCAATTAGACTCTTATGCCACAGGAGAAGGAGATAAAATACAGGTGCCAATCAAAGCAAATATGAAGGTTGAAGATTGGACAAGATTTCATTTGATCCCTGTTGCTCCATAAAATGAAGTCACCTACTTGCGCGAACAACTAGAATGAAAAAATATAGCTAAAGCAAAAAAAAGGAGGCCTGAACCAAGAATACTTCCGCAGAGGTTTGAAGCCGGTGGCCCGTTTTTGTCTTAGGACACTAGGGGCCTTGGTGGTTTTTTCGCATAACCAAGGGAGCAGTTACGTTCGTTTAATCGAGAGATATAGTTGTTATTCCGCGCAGTATCGAATTGAAGCCTTCCGCGTCCATGGACCAGATGTTCTGTCGCGGATCATCACGTTGGTTAGAATCTTTGATGTGGTAAAGGACAGGATTACCCTGGCTATCATATTCTGCACCGTAAACCTGCACGGCGTGGCCTCCCTCATTCAAATCAGTAGGGCCAAAAGAAACGACCATCGCATGTCCGTGTTCCAGAGATTTTCTTATAAGTTTTAAAATTTCATTTAAGGGCAGATAAATGGCAAGGGCTCCTTTGCGAGCATCGATGTCCCAGTGAGCACCCTCGCCGGATTTTCCATTTCTTGAAACGCCATACGCTTTCCAGGTGCTTTCGCCCAAAATAAGGGAAGCAAAATCTCGAGGTGAACACGAAAATGATTGCCACTCTATGATTTGAGGCAGAGATCCGAACATCTGGCTCAATAAAGCGTTCAATGACTGAAAGGTAAAAGGATTGTTATTGTATCCGAATGGGTCTAATGGCTCGCGATCCCATTGTTTGACTGGACGTGCGAAGCTCTCCTCGGGAAAGAGCCCATAAGTTCGAATTAATGAAATCGCGTCGATTGCCGCTCCAGATTCAATCAAGCGCTCTTCGGTTCCATCAAGGCGACGCAGATAGCGGTCCTTCCAAGTTTGTAATTGAAGGGCGGAAGGGGAAAGATCGATGGATTGTCCAGGATGACCAAGGAGATAGTTCGTTTCAATGGTTCCTAGGGTCGAATAAACCCAGCAAAGAGTAGTATGGCCCTGCATTTTTACGCGAGAGATTGGCAATATAATTTTGGTTACACTGTCTTGAGCCAGTACAGGCAGGCCAATAAATGTCACTACAAATAGCATCAATATGCGCGTCATTCGCAGTCTGTTCATATTGGATACCATAGTGCATAATTAGGGCCATGAATATGGGTTGGACTATTATTTTGGCGACTGCCCTCCTGGTCATCTGGCTTTTTTGTGTATGGGTAAACAAAATGCGAGCAGCTCAAACAAGCCTTCCCGTTTGATATTCATTTTTTTGCAACAGGTAGCAATAGGTAGTCATTTTTTCTCCTCGGCAGCAAGGAGTGCCGTCAAAGCGGCACGTATACTTGCCCGAAGCCAATAAAACACCGCGAGCCCATATAGACTTCAATAAACTCTGTTTTTCTAGTCTTTGGTAGCCCTGTTATGGCAAAATGTCCACTATTTTGATATCCCATTCCGAGCAAAGGTGACCGTGAAAAATAGCAACGCAAGGACCGTTCTTCGATTCCAAAGGAGGCTCTAAAGAGGGGGTCTTTATCTCAGGCGCGAGAGTCGGCAAGGTTCGGGGGAATCGATTAAGTTCAAGGATACGAGACGTATAACAACGAGCACTCCAGTTTAAACACGAATCCCAGAAGTCTGGAGCGGAACGCACCTTTGTGTTGGAAGTTTGAGAGCCAATAACTATAGAGCGAGGAAGAAAGTAATAAGTCGCGCAGCCTTCATTGAAGGTAAAAAGACGCGCAGAAGTTTTCTTGGTTCAGGCCTCCTTTTTTTGCTTTGGCTATATTTTTGCCTTCTAGTTGCTTGCGCAAGTAGGTGACTTCCTTTTTGGACCCTGGATTCTGCGTTCTGTCATGTATGATTATTGCAGTTTTCTTTACGTCGACACAGACTTGACGCTTGACATTATATAAATGCATTGAGTAATTAACCGCCAAGAGAATTATGTGTCAGGAACCCGTATGGTTCGTTGTGAATTGTTTTCTCCCTGTTCGCGGCATTGTAGGCAGCGGGTTGTTAGGTTCAGGAATTGTCAGGACCAGTGAATAGTAGTTTGTTCTTTTTCGGGATCGGCATTGAGGGATGTGGACAGCACAACCCATTGTTTTAGTTTTGGAAGACCTGAGGAATTGATCCAGACTATCGTGGTTTCGAAAGAATAGATTTTTATTTGTAGATGGAAGAGTACGTTAAAGGTGTTTTTTAAATATATTTGATCGAGTTTTGGATGGAGGTTTTATGAAAAAATTGATCGTACTGATTTTGGTGGTTTTTGTGTGCCCTTACTGCACGCTATGGCAGCTGACCAGGGCCAATGGTGGTAGAAAAAGGAATTGATTCTTGGGAAAATCCTGTAAAGCGCTATATATTTTGGAAATCAATTAGTGGTGCTGATAGATTGTTTTACACTTGCTTTGAAGCAACTGATGAAATGGTAGCTGGCTGTGTATGCAGAGGCCCAAAAATGTATAACACCCCGACAGATGCACATGATGAGTTCTTTAAATTTAATTACTTTAACATTTTTGAGCAAGATGGAATTGAAGAGCTGGAGAATAAAGCTAAAGAAGCTTGTAAGCCGGCTGGAGTCATTATTGGTTAATTGCCTAGTTAGAACGAGCTCGGCTATGAGCTAGCCCCAGGAATAGTTGAAGTAATGATTTACCCATGCGTTTAGGCAAAGAACTCCAAAACATCTCAAGATAATCTTGGATGGATCAAATGGACATGGATATTTTATTCGCGCTCGATAATTTACTAACAATTTCCCCCCGATTTTGCCATAAATCAAAGAGTGGACAGTGAAATATACCAATGCTCACTCAGGCAAAAGAGAGTGGATGGGATCCGGGGTCAAGGCTCTCAAGGACGAAGAGCACCGCATGAGAATTGCTACGGATACTTGAGTTTAAACATGAAGACCAGAAATCTCGAGCTGAACGCCACAAATTGTGAGATGAGCACACAACCATAAGATCCCAGCGAAAGTTATAAGGCGCTATATGCAGTAGTAGCTGATTGGATCTCTGATATTTTATTGCGCGATTTTTGTGTATCGGTAAACAAAACCGAGCAAAGCCGGTCCAGAATCTTTGGAAATGATCAGCAAGAAAGAACCCAGGTCATGCCAAGAAAGAAATAGTGTTCTGTACACCCGGGATTCAAACGAGTGCCGTCAAAGCGGCACTTGTTCCGAGGCTGCCCAAATAGATTTACCTGGTGGGTGGTTGGCCCCTAAAACTGTAAGGTTATAGGAATTTTCTTACATGACAGAAAGAATAATCCTTGACGTCAATTAATGCATAATGTCACAAAGCTAGGGCCTTGCCTATTTAACTTGTAACATGAGGAGCTCTCCAAATGAGAACGATGAAAGTGCCATTAATCCCGATCGTGATTTTCCTCTCTATTTTTTCTTTTTACGCTGAGAATGGCTATGGAAGATGGGTTGTAATGGGTGGCGGATCAGACTTCCCGAAAGGGACCCTCACAATAATAGATGGAACAGAGAATATTGTGAATCTATTAAGTCGTCTTAAGGTGATAGATAACGATAAGATTACAATTCCTTATCGAACGAGAACGGACTCCATTTTAGGAAGCACCTATCAGATAGAGAACGCAGAAGAGTGCCTTAGAAAGATTAAAGACTTAGTAGCACTCAATACGAGTTATTCTTCCTTAGAAGTTAAGGGACCTGAAGATGAAGAGGATGATCAGAATTTGCAATTTATTCTTGAATGGAAATATTGGGGTAAAACGGAATCGGTTGTTTGCCACTGAAATCGGTTAAGGAAGCTGAGGCGGAAGAATGAATTCTTGATCGTTATGTGTTTCGGTTCTTCAATTGCGGAAGTTTTTAGTTGCGTGGACATGACTCTCTCGGTCGAGACGATTCACAACTTAGTGCATCAGTTCTTCAGGTAGTCACAAAGTAAAATTTATAAAAAATTTTTACCCTCAATTGTCACATTATCTGCGGAAATATGGAAAAGCATTTAGAGGACCGCTGTTTGCCCTCACCCTACTTCATTTGGAAGAGTCTTTATTTATTCTAAATCCAAATTCCGGTTTAGAAACATTGATAGCACAAAGGGCACCCATCCCTATGTCAAGTCCTTCACTTTTAAATGTGACTTTGTATTTGGCAAATATTTCGCTCAAATTGCCTCTGGGCCAGTATACAGCAACTACGGTCAGGTCATCCACACCTATTACTTCAAGACCAAACGAATTCAAGGGAGCGAGAGTGGCTGAAAATTCATTTACTTCACGTGTTTGCTTATCTATACAGGTAATTTTTGCTTCCTCAATTGGACCCGTTAATATTCCACGGTCTCCGACATTCAGTGTTTTCAACTCCACTGCTCCAGCTGCAGACCCAAAAGCTAAGCCTATACACAAAATCAATTTGCTATCCACCACTTCACCTCTCGGTTAAAAAATTAAGGAAGGCCGATTGGACGCGCTCATCTATACTTTACTTTCGTATTTTTAATTATTCTGATGACTCAACTGAACCCACTTCAGTTTCAAATTTAAACCAACATGTATAAGTATCTCTTTCTTTCGTTTTTCGAAACCCATACTTCTGCACCCCATGAACACAAACAACATCTTTTCCCGTTTTTACATCAACGGTCGCATACCACTTCTTAGCGGCGACATTCTTCAACATGTCATAGGCTTTGCGAGCCGAAGGCCCCTCAACCTTAATGGCGTAACCATTATTGTCCCCGAAGATCTCATCCGAATTCTCAATAGAAACTTCAGTGTTAATCTTCTCACCCAATTGAATTTGTGAAGGTGATGGAGTAATGCTGATGATGGGAATGTGTTCGCCAGCTAAGCCTGAGATACCAATGAACGGAAAAGCGGCGAGAAGAATCATGGCAGTTTTAGATACTCTCATTTTCGCCTCCTTCGGCTGGTATCGAGTAGATTTCCGCCATATGACTCGTTGAGCTAAATAACGTCAAGCATTATTTCTGCCATCGACGTAAGAAAACTCCAATAATCTATCTGGATGATTGTGACGTGCTGGAGCTTCTGGCTAAAGGCATCCGTCTGAACCTAGTAAAAAAGGACCTTCTCAAGTTCTGTGTCACTTGATCTCTCTACCAAGCCAGTCGCCAATACCCTGAAATTTGCCTTTATACACAGCATAGGGATTGCCCGGAATATCCACAGGCAAACGCCCCTCTGTTGAGGCCTTCTTCCACTCAGAACTGGACTTAATCCCGCTACTTCTCGCCCATTCTCTCGCTTTTTCAAAAGATCGCCATTCAGTCCCAAGCCAGTCGCCCATACCTTGAAATCTACCTTTATACACAACATTGGGATTACTTGGAATATCTTCAGGGAGACGCCCCTCTTTAGAGGCCTTATTCCACTCAGGACCGGATTTAATCCCGCTACTTCTCGCCCACTCTCTCGCTTCTTCAAAAGATCGCCATTCAGTCCCAAGCCAGTCGCCCCAACCTTTGAATTTTCCTTTATATACGGTACTTGGAGTACCCGGAATATCTTCAGGAGACGCCCCTCTATTGAAGCCTTTATCCACTCAGGACCGGATTTAATCCCGCTACTTCTCGCCCATTCCCTCGCCTCTTCAAAGGATCGCCATTCAGTCCCAAGCCAGTCGCCCATACCTTGAAATTTACCTTTATACACAACATTGGGATTACTTGGAATATCTTCAGGAGACGCCCTCTATTGAAGCCTTTATCCACTCAGTACTGGATTTAATTCCGCTACTTCTCGCCCATTCTCTCGCTTCTTCAAAGGATCTCCAATCAGTCCCAAGTTTAGATATCCTACCTGTCCCAAGCCAGTCGCCCCAACCTTTGAATTTTCCTTATACACAACATCGGGATAGCTTGGAATATCATCAGGTAAACGCACTTCTTTAGTGGCCTCCCTCCACTGACGACTGGATTTAATCCCCGCTACTTCTCGCCCATTCTCTCGCTTCTTCAAAGGATCTCCAATCAGTCCCAAGTTTAGAAATCCTACCTGTCCCAAGCCAGTCGCCCCAACCTTTGAATTTTCCTTTATATACAGTATGTGGAGCACCCGGAATATCCACAGGCAAACGCCCCTTTTGAGGCCTTCTTCCACTCAGGACTGGATTTAATCCCGCTATTTCTCGCCCATTCTCTTGCCTCTTCAAAAGGCCGCCACGTGGACTGCCTTCGTTGCCAAAACTGTTGAATACTTGATTCAAGCTTATTCCACGAGTCCTGTGCGAAAATATGTTGGTCTATGCCTACTGCCGAGACTGATGGATACTGCCTCTTCAATGGCTTTTGACCATTTGATCTGGGTTGAGTTATGTTTTTTTAGCTCACTCAAGATGCTCAGCAACTCCCTGCTGTGTCTTCATTTATTTCAACAAGGCTTACAGCATCTACCCAAGACTTTCCTTCCTTAAGTCGGAGAAGACGACCAAGTCTTTGCAAAAACTGAGTGACACTGGCCGTGGAGTTAAGATCGACCAATAGATCAAGATCTGATAGATTAACCCCCTCATCAAGCATACGAACTGACAGAATGATTCCCTTTGGGGTTTTAAACTTTTCTAAAATCTCTATATTTCTATCAACCTCTTGTTTTGAGTGGATAAACTCGACGAAAAAATCTGTAAATACATTTTTGAAAACTCCTGCTCAAAGACTCAGCCTCTTCAATTGAGTTTGCAACAATCAGTACCTTATTCTTCTCTTGAATCAAACTCTTTAAAAAAGCGAGCAATATATTCGTAGTATTTTGGATTTATCACGTAGCGGCCGCCTGGTACATCAAGACTGTCCAGACCTTGAACGAAGAGATCCTCAATTTCAAAGATCTCTTTTGAGAGAAAAATAATTGATCAAATGGAGTCAGTTCTCCTTTGAAAAAGTTTGATAAAGCTGCTCAACCACATCACTGACATTTCTTTCGAAAAATTCAGTCTGATTCATCACCTTTCAGCGCTATCAAGATGAACCCAAAAGCTCTGATTGTAGAACATCTCCTGAAGAGAGACATCTCGATGGACAGGTGTTGCCGTAAGACCCAGAATAAACCCAGAATAAATATCCCTGGCACTCACGTCTTCCAAAACTCACGCATGAGAGGAGCTCCCAAATGTTGGCTTTCATCATAGACCATCAATTTTAAGACGCTCGCGAGTTCATCTCTTTCTTTCTCTTTCAAACTTTTAAATTGATTTCTAAGGGTGGCCGTCGTTGTGACGACATATTTTTCAGCTGACCCCTGCGTTCGATCGCAGCCGCTCTTAAATTAGGACGCTCTTGCGAACTTGCTGACCACAGACTATGTGGAATACCCTGAGATTCAGACTCTTTGAAAAATCTCTTAGATTAAGTACTCGGTCTGCAATAAGGCGAAGACCAGAAGCAGATCTAGCCTTATAAAAATTCAACTGCAACCTCGGTCTTGCCAAACCCGGGAGGGGCTACCAGCAATATTCTATCACGACCACGGTTGCGAAAAGACTCTATGACTCGAACAGCCTCTCGTTGAGAATCTTTTAGGATTTTTGGCCCACCGGCTGTTGAATTGTAGGGATGAAACTGCGTTCCAACTAAAGCTTGTAGAATAATATCTCTGGGAGAGACTCCACCCGTGAGGCCACGACTTGGCCAGTAAAGTCGCTTGAGCTCAGTTGATATCACAAGCCTTGCCTCAACTTCCTCGGTCGATTGAACCACCAACCCTTAAGACTTATCTCTTCTGGAGGTCACCACCCAGGAAGACTTGAAAACAAAGGCTCTTTGAAAGCCACTGGGAAAGGTCACCATAGGAAAGGGTGGATATCACGCTTGGATGAGTCTGTTGATACAAATAATCTGCAAGACTTAGAATTTAACGAGAAGCTCTGGCTTCAAAACCAACTTCAAAACCGGAATCATCGTAGCTGAAAAAAGAAAATACTTCCAAGACGACACCGATTTGCTCCCATTATGGGGCCCGAAAAAAAGACACCTTCCAACCAATCTTCCCATTGGCCGCAATATTGAGAGGAGCCAACAAAATCAGGGTGGCTGAATCTAGTGCAATTAAATGCGCAGTGTCAATCCTCTGTTCGTAAGAAAAGTCCTACATTCAAGAACGGCTTCTCAACGTAAGCGCTAGGAAGCTAAAGGTCTTCACCACTATCTCTTTCGCGTTAGGGTGCGGTCAGTGAACGTGTAAACAATAAGATGGACGGGTCTGGGAGTTTATGGAGAGGCCCAGGTAAGGATTCCTGGGCCTTTCCAGCATAGAACAATACGTAACACCATGCGCCCACCTTAGAATAGCATTACGGCGGAGAAAGCTATTTAATTAACTCGCAAGATACTTCGCGCAAAGAAAAGCGTATTTGGCCATCGTAGTCCCCGCAGTCATGCGGGGGGACGGATACCAGCCTGGATACCGTGCTCGCTTTAATGTGAGGAGATAAGTAGCTGTGGCTTGGTTTCTGAGATTCTGCCAACACTGTCTTTCCTGACAGGTAAGACGGCCCAGCATTTCCCAGTCTCTGAAACGATATTGCAGTTATACCGTGAAGGCCTTGATTCCTTTAGTTTCTTCTGCGAAACTTGATAGGCACTACGCCTTGTCGGGGCCGCTACCAGTATTAATTCTTCACCTTGTCTCCTTGGTTCCAGTTACCGTTACACTTTGTCACACAAAAAATCCAATAATCGACATGCAAAAGGCTCCGTAAACCATTTCAATTGGACTGGCACCGTTGCTAGTCCTCCCTCCAGCAATATTCATGCAATTCAATTCGCGCTAACAAGGCGCAGAATTTGACGGCGATAATGTCCTTCCGCCCGTCACGATTAAGCCATTTTAATTGGATGAGCCTCACTCGAGTTAAGAAAAACCGTCACCTGATTGGATTTTTTTAGGCCCATAACCGTCTCTCTCGAGGACTCAGCGGCTCTCGAATTTGAAAGCCCAATCCGTCATTTTGCCGAATGTGCACCTTCAAGGGTGTCCTCGCGTGAAAGCACTGGGGAAGCTAAAGGTCTTCACCACCGCCTTCATTATAGGCACTGTCATGATCTGGATGTATGAATGAACACCATGAATTTTCCATCTCTGACCAACCCCTCGCACGAAATTTCTTTGATGTTCGATTGGAAGCTATGGTTTTACCCGACTGCGAGCTGGCCTTCAATCGGCTCCCCAGTTGAGACCTCGCTTTTGGGTTCTTTGATGAGGCGAGTATACCTGATCCCAGGTCATTTGCTTGATTTTTTTCAACTGTATTCTTTCAAGTTGATCCATC
>JADJNU010000005.1 GCA_016714165.1 Bdellovibrionales bacterium | reverse complement strand
ATTCTTGGCTAAAAGAAAGCGAGCAACCCTCAAGATTCAATCAACGACACTTTATGGAAGACTCAAAGGCGTTTGCCCGACTCAAATTAGCGTCGGTATGATCCTTGTCTCCCACGAAGTATTCCAGATCAAGATAGGCTCTTTTCCTTGCAATAAACCATGATCACCTAGGCTAATTGCGTTTGCTGACCTTTCTCGCAACTTCCAAAATGTATATCGTTCATTAGCCCACAATTGGACGCGCTTAATCCAACCTCCGGGAATCTCGCGCGAGTTTGGTCACTGGAAGACTCTCACAAGAAATGACATTCGATAGACGGTCCGGATACGGTGATACTTGAGTCTTGTAGAGCGAGGTTACGAAGTAAATGCGATCTCGTGCACGGCTCTCAGCCTCTGCCTCGTCGATGTTATGATTTTGGATGACCTTTAACCTCGAATCCGACCCATGAAATCGGGTCGTAAAATTCGAGCCCGCTAAAATCGAAGTTTGATCAGATCCTTCAACATATAAGTCCTGATTCGAAAATTCTATGAGTACATTTTCTGGGATGACGGGTTTATTGAATCGGCACGATGTCAAACTAACAAGCCAAACCATCAAAACAAGACGAACCAACAGAGAACCTCTTGATCATTTTTCAACCAACCCTTTCTCTCAACTGCGGCGCTCTCATTGTAAAACAATATATCAATTTCATTTCAAATTGTGACCGAAAAATACCAAATAGAACATTTCACGAAAACAGTCTCTGACTTTGCCTAAGCCTGTCTCACTGATCAACATGATAGATCCCTACCATTCCAATTTCTGTCTAATCAAATATTGTAAATACATTTTTTACATCGTCAATTCAGATACGAAAGGATTATAATTTCAATACTCATCCTTTATCCCACCTTTCTATCTATATACTTCAATTTTATTTGACCTCATATCTTCATTGGAATACTGACCGTCTGATTGACTCGACAAACGAGTGCGTCCCATGAATGAACGTTCTCTGCGAGTCAGTCTTTCAACTACCAACAAAGAGGAGGCATTTTGAAAAAGCTGATCACCTTAATGAGTTTCGTTGTAATCGCTGGTGCGCAAGCTGACTATATTAATCCGAGCAGTGACTGGAGTGAAATCGTTAGTTCGATTAATGTTACAGTCAACGATCCTATCGCTAGATTTGGCGATTATGCCCATAGCCACGGATTCCTGAACGCGTGCAAAAAAGATAATTTTATCCGAACTATTGAACCTATCAGTTATTGTGAATCATATGTCACTCATCCTGCAACCAAAGAAAATGTGCAGGAATTGGAATGCGTCAGATATGGAAAAAGACTCGTCAGGTTGCCTTTGAGCTATGAAACGGAAGTTTGTACCGATCTGGAGGATTTGGGATCTGATAAAGGGCTTGGCGAATGCATTCGCTGGGAAAAGAAGACCTTCAAGCAGTCTCTTCACTTTGAAATATCTGTCTTAGGCGACGTCGGTAACGCCGCTGCAAAGAAGCTGTTATTTAAGAAGTCCTTTGATGTGCCGGACTGCAAGTAATTTTTTTCTTAGTTACATTCTTTTCGCCCAATTCCTTGTTAATAATGTTGGCAAAACGATAGAGTTAGATGAGATGAGATGGCCGTTCTCTTGACTCAAATGTCAAATGCGGCCCTTGTTGCCAAATTCAAATATTTGCGGCATTTTTTGGCCCTTATGAGCAAAGTACAGATTCTATTTAAAAATAATGATTTTCTTGCCAAAACAAAAGTGCTGGAAAATCTGTCCATAATTATGAAGACACAGACAACTTATTGTCAACAATTGAAGCTGAAATGGACATTTCTCCTCTATTTCCCGTCCACCGACTCGACAAAGAAACAAGTGGAATCCAGCTTATCGCCTTAAACAAGGATTGCGCCAGAGATTTAGCTGATGAATTTCAAGGAAGAAGGGTAGAAAAGATCTATACTGGTATTATCCGAGGCCAACTCTCTGTTTGCGAGGGTGTTTGGAACAGCCCGCTCACGGACAAAGCTGAGGGTCGTAGGAACTTGAGGGCATCGTGAGGGATAGGGTTTCCTGTGAGACTAAATTCCAAGTTCTGAAATTTAATCGTTATTTTTCTCTGTAAAATTTGTTCTGATTACTGGGAGACAACATCAAATCCGTAAAACACACGGCCTTAGCTAAACATCCCCTGATCGGGGATTCTCGGTATGGTGATTTAAAATACAATCGCATGATTCAGGATCGGTATCAAACAAGACGAATGTTTTTACATTGTTTCTTTCCTTAAAACAAAAGGGCAAACAATTGAATGCCCTGCCCCCGCAGATTTTGATAAATTTGTTTTCTAAAAATCAATCAGACGACAATTTTATCATCTGAAAGCGCGTATATCTTTTGACGACCCATTCTTTTTCGAGTTTCAAATCTACCTGATTTATTATTGTAAAAGACAAGAAGGGTAAGACTCAGACAGAGCCAATGCTCAACCAAATCTTAAAGGCTAAGCTCTTAGAACTTCGTGCCACTTGTTGACGGACGAACTTCAGAAAAAATCTATTTTTCATAAAGTCTAAAATCCCTCTCCCAAAGAGACGTAAAGTTTCACACGTATTCTCCAAATTCTTGATATTATAACTGGACGGGCCTGCGCGAAACTAGAATCTCTGGAGTAGAATTCGGCTCGTTTTCTGGAACCATATAGATAAGAAACTTAATGGCATTACCACCGGAGTCATGCCTGAGTTCGGTTAAGGTATTCGTAGTGGCATCATTCCCTAAAACTGAGGTCGTGTTGAAAAGAGACAAATCGCTAACTGACAGATGATAACAGTTCATGTTTTGCAATTCTCTTGTGAAATTAAATTCAGTTCTCGTTAGAAATCTGTGCTTGACACCCCTATTGTTGAATTTGGAACTGATTTTTGAGAGTGCTTTGTGATAGTTATCGATCCCGTCTCCATTGTTATCAACAGTTTCATCCTTTTCTGACGGGCTGGATCCAATTCTCACTTCAAGTCCATCAAAAATCCCATCGCCATCAGATTCAAGGTTTGCTTTTTCCGTGTGGTATTCTGAAGATTCATCACAATTGCTAACACCATCACTATCCGTATCTGCTAAGGCCTCCCCTGAAAAGCAAGATCCCGGACAAAATCCATATTAATAAAACCCTTGTCTGAGCATTGAGATTTTAAATCTTGAGACTTTATCGAGAATTGGGTGTAAAATGACGAGGACTTGTAGCAAGCCTTCCATATGGAGGATTTAATTCGTCCTCGTCTGCCAAGCCATCTCCGTCCGAATCAGCCATAATGATTTCATCAAGATCAGAGACTGCCGCATTCATGGTTGTCGCAAAAAACCTCTGGATCCGATACTTCTTTCGATTGAAGAACCTCATTTCCAAATAATTCAATTTAGAAAGATCATCTTCAATATAGGAATAAACTTCGCTTAAATAGCCTCCTAAATTTCGAGCTTCATTTAAAAGAGACACCATATAGGAAATGATATCTGGATCCTTATTGAAGAAAGATTCGCCTGGTTAGCTTTGACCTGAAACTCCCCCGGTGACCCCCAAACACTGAGGAGTCGGCTTAAAGTCCCGCAAAGCGCGTGTTACATCCTGATTCAACACTGTAGCTTCCCCCTTCTTCAAACCGTCCGTATGACTTAAAAATCCTGCGGTTCGATCCATTACAAAGCCAAGACTGATATAAAAGTTATCTTCACCCTTGTAGAATCAATTAATTCACGAAGCGCATCGATTTTTTTGGCTTTCGTGAGTGGATTTGCGATCGCCGGCTCAATTCCCTGCATACGTTCAGATTGATCCAAAAAAAATAATTTTCTGAGGATTCTCAAGATTGGATGGGCCTTTTAAACAGATTTCACCAATCCCTCGAGAGCGAACGCTTGCCTTGTCTATTTTGTGCAACTTCACATCATTGCAAAATTGAAAAAAAATCACTCCACCTAAAATAGTTAGTGACACCGACAAATATACAAGGACCCGATTTAGAGAAATCTTCATCTATAAAAATCATACATCTCCTCTGTCTTCTATATAAGCAGAAAAATGGAAAAGCCTGCTGGAGATGGATCCCCAGGCTGCCAAATGGCAATTAATCCCTCAAGCACAAGTCAATGTCGCATTCGTATCAAATTGAAACAGTCGTACTTCCGGAGGAATCTAGCCTTCGTCGCATAATTCCACAATCGGAAGCTGATGCAGGGCGTTTTTTATGTGCCCAAATGAAGAGGGAGTGGTAAGTCAGGCAAATTGAAACCTATTTAATTTAATTAATTGGTTTCTGTAACTGCTCAGCACAACCACCAAGGCATGACCAACCCCGATCAATTTGGATTGTCTTTGATTTTAAATAGAAGTTTAATCTCGATGAATATTGTTCGACTTATATGGGGACCTGCTATTAATGGCATGGCTGCAAATAGTCAAACTCCTTTCGTTGGCATTATTTTTAGAACTCATCTTGTACTGTCCAACTGCAATTTCCACGGAAGTCTCTGACAAGATTGAGGATATTGGCTCGAGGCAGAAGAAGCTTCTTGTAAACGCATCATTTGAACTTTGGTCAAAGATACGAAAAAATGAAGTGGAAATTGTAGGATCTCTTAGTCAAATTAAGAGCAAGATCAATAGTGAATTGATGACTCTTGGACCATGTAGCTCAGATCTCCTAGAAGAATACTTTTCTGATGTTGCCATCGTTCGTAGAAAAAAATCTTCTCTTTACCTCAATTGCGTGACGGCCTCGCCCAAGTTCGATAAGAAATTTCCCACGGTATCCGTCTTTCCAAGGTCTAGGACTATCTCCGAACGGTCTTTAAGAGATTACTGGCAACCGAATCCAGTCCGAAGAGAGTGGTGGTCCTGTTTGACTTCAGTCCAAAATATCTATTAGAAGCCCGGCCAGACCTTGATCGATTGATTTCCTCCGAATTGGGAGGGGCCCTTCCTATCCAATGGGTGAGTCTTAGTGAATTGCAGCGATTTTCTGAGCTCGGACAGGATTTTTTTTCCAATAAGGATTGGATAGTCATTTGGACGCCGATTCGTCAGAAGATGAAAAACATGGAAAAAATGAAACACTTTATGTCGGCTCTCAAAATTGTTCCCTACGGCCCTTCAGACCCCACGGCAATTTGGCCTAGTACCGCGAGAGTCATGTTCTGGCATCCAAATGTCTCATATGAGAGATCCAATCGGAACTGTGCCTTCTCCGCGAATTTTAGGAGGTCGACAAAATTAGATCCAGACTTTCATTCTGCCTATTTGTTTTCAACATTGGAAGTTGGTCTGCAGGTCCTAAATTCGGACTGGAGACCTCTGACTTCGAATAATTCCCCAGAGTTTGATAGTCTTTTTGGACGTTTGCGCTTGGACCGCGAGGGCCGAATGCTGAACCATATCCCACTTATCTTACTTAAATCGGGTCAAAAGCATATTAAATGGGACCTCGGGGATCCAAATAGAAAAATGTGCGGTACCTAGAATTTAGCCCACTTAGATCTGCCAGATAATCGCCGAGACCGCATCGAAAGCCAGAGCAACGGCCCAAACAATTCAGTGCGTTAACAGTCCAGGTTTTAGACGTATGTTCACTTGCTGCATTCCCACTAAAAAGCTCTGGTAATCCAACTCCAATCCTAGTTACCATACCATTGGATGATTGCCAGCTCTGATGAAAACACTCAAAAAGGAACGTTGAGATGTCGCGATATTTATTTTCTTTCTTGATTTCGGTATCTTTTTCTCATTACGTCCTCGCAGGTCCAGGTTTGCCTGCGAACGGATCCTCTGCTGTCTACTCCTGCAAGGGCAGCCTTGCTAAAGAGTTAGCTCTCAGTTTTTTTCGCACGACCGAGGATGAGGCCATGTTTTTGGAGTGGGCCTCAGAAAACCCCCAATATTATACCGATATCGGAATATATTCGGAATGGGGATATATTGCTGGAATTCCTTCCCTCAGCAGGGCAGCTGAACTACCCAGATTAAGCTCCATCAAGAGTGGCAATCTGGCACAAGTCGCCTCATTAAAAGCGGGAGAATACAGTGGAATTCTAGCATTTTCTGACCCTCCACTATCACCACTATCATTTGATGCACAAACCACCGTAAAGATAATGGCAAAGGAAAAAACGATTTCGGCACTTGGAGTTGGCTTCGAAATTCCCATCGAAACAACCATCAAAAATTTTGATGGAAAGGGAGGGGAACTTAAATTGAAAGTGAGCTATTCTGAAACCCACCGGATACATTTGAAAAAGCAAACTTTCGGACCCAAAAATTCGTTTCGCGGACAGGAGGATTGCATCCTCAAAGGATTTAAGAATGACAGGGATACCACCACTTCAAATAGTCACACATTCCAAGCGCCCGACGCTGGTACAAAGCTGAGATACTTATGCGAAAAGGAAGCAACGCCAGCCATGGAATTGGAGATCATGGATCAAACAAACGGGAACGTCACATCCAAAATCACTACAGTTCTCGGCGAGACCGTTTCGACCGGATCCCTTTGGATGTTTTATTTCGGACTAGCAGATAAAAAAACAGGCGGATATCTACTGGCAGATGAGAGAACATTCAGATTTAAATTTGATCGATCACCAGATTTTTCAAAAGGAATTTCTCCAGGATTTTTTCACGGCGTAGTTGACGTTTCGGAAGTTTCAAAAGGCAAACAAACAAAAGATACCTTCGACGCCACATTAATGGTGACGCCTTGGCGAAAGCAAATAATTCCAAAGTTTGGAAGCCAGACTTTGGTAGATACATACATTGTCCTTTTAAGCAAAGAAAAGTGGATGCGAATAGGAAAAAATACTTATTCTCCGTCCCTAAAGAGTCCTGTGTTAATTAATTCTACGCTGATTAACTTGGTTAAAAAGAAGATGGTACAGAGGTCTGAATGTAGTCTGTCCTCGATTTTGGGAGCAAATAAAAAATCAAATGCAGCGGTAAAAAAATAGATAGAGCGAATTCGGCGATTTGATTCGTAACATCCCCATCGGTTGTCCACATCTATTTGGTATTTTCAGGTGAAGCTTTGTGGATAGCTGGGCTCGCTCGCGGTGGGTTACTTCCGACATTTTCTCCGACACAAACCACGAGGCTTTGCAATGGAGATTGCGCTCGGACTTGGAGAGAACTGACTCGATCATGCCATGTAGCTCTCTTTCGCTGTATGATACAATTTCCTTCCGACTTTTATTTTTTCTCTTTGCCTTGGTATATATTTGAAAACTTGCCGCCAACCTTTCTCAAGGCTCCCAACGTCAATTCAGTAAAGCGTTTCATCAATCCCACTTCGTTCGGATACGGGATGACGGCCTCTTGAGCCGTGGTGGCGGACATCAATCTCGTTGAATCCAAAATCCCAAGCTCTCCAGCCTGTGTTTGTCGCACTGATGTCAGTGCGATGGCTCCCAAAAGCTCTCGATAATGTGGCTCGGGACCGACAAGAGCTTTGACCTTTGAAGCCCTGATCCCTTGCGCCGCGCCGATCGGATCTGGCCAAGAGTTCATCTCTGTCAATTGCGGCAGCTCGTGATTTTCATTGATCCGGGTGTCCGCCCGGGCAGGATGAATATGATCGAAGAATCCTATTTAATGGAGGTTTGCCGTAAATCCTCCTTTGAAGTGTTGGTGATATCTGCGCAAATACAGATTGAAAGGTCTAAAAAAATAGCCGAGCTCTCGGAGAGAAAATGCTGCTAATCTCCGAAATCGCTCCGATTATCCTGGTTAAAAATGATCGTGTCATGAGACCCGAATGTGAACTTTCCTCAATCTCTGGAACGAAAATAAAGTCAAATGTAACTCTAAAAAATAGGAAAAAAGGCCGCCTAACTTCAGGGTTTTGAGCTCACCCTTTGCTTAATAATCTTAAATATCTTTTCCGCGACAATTCTATGGCCCTCATCAGTAAAATGTCTTGGATCAGCGTAGACCTGCAATTTGTGGCCTATAAATATGCAGGTAAAATCAACAAATCTTCCAGTACTATCGTCCTTTCTAATTTCACTCCTCAATGATTTGTAGGCATCCTTTGACTGCGATAAATATTTCTCCCAATCGACCCTCCAAATCTTTTCTCAAAGAATTCCCGTGTGATAGCTTCATTTGGTAAAAGATCTTCCTCAGGACAAATTCCCAAAATTGGAGCTAGAATCCATAGAAACTCAGCGCCGACTGAATTTGAAACAGCCTCCATTTGCCTAATTTTGGACATATAAAGCTGATCGTAAGATCTGATAGGATATCCTTGCTGGCGATAGCCGAGAGCATAACCCTGTACACCCCTAATCAGATTTGTCAAAAAAATCGATGTATAAGGAAGAACATTCAGTGGCATAAAAATGCTGTCTATCCTTGACCGAGAGATCATCCGCTTTAGGGCCCAGTGAATTGAAAAATCAAATGCATTTCCCGTGTACTCCAATTCAGATTGCGCAGGACCGTTAAAGGAAATCACCATATTTGGCCGCCAATAGCTCGTCTCCGTAGCTAGTCTCAATATTTCCTGAGCCACTGTGTGGGAAAAAGTTCCCGTATTGAAAACAAATACCCTCGAATAGCCGAGACTCTTTAGTAATTTTGTATCTTCATTTAGCAACCGATTCAGATGTGACGGCCACGTTTTTCTATTTTCAGATGCTCCCCAGACCGACGAAGATGATCCAGAAACAATTATTCGATAAATAGAGGGATCAGATATAATTTGGGCCAAATTGTATTCTCTTTCACTTACCTCACTTGAATTTGAGATCAGGCCATATTTATCAGTCAAAATCCCATTTGTAGAATAAACGGCTTCGCCCTCACCATCAGGAACAACGGCAAAGACTTCTCCATTGGCCTGAAAACGAATCCCCAAAACTGGATCTGGAACAAAATATTCCATTCGCTTCCGGTGCAGTTCAGATTTCCTAAACCTGGAAATGTGATTTTGGTCGCTTATATCAAGCAACGGAGTCCGATGGCCTATTGCCTTTTTCCCCCCCTGGTTTTGAGATGACACAAAAAACCAAAAGGCAGATCCAAATTCTATGATGATTAAAACGACAAAAATGGCTGCCAAAAAATTAAGAGTTGCCCAAAAATATTTCATAATTAAAATCGCGATTCAAATGATTCGCTCCTTAGAAAATTGTAACTTCCTCTTTACCTATCCTTGATCGAAGAAGTGAAATTCGCACCTGTAAAATCGGAAAGAATCGAATTGAGATTGGTCACCTTAGCAGATATTTTTTCCCTTTCAACCTGAACCAAGACTGGCTTCTTCAAAAGCGACCGACGTTGATCGTCGGAGGAGTTCAAAAAAAATCGTCCGGTGGAGGGTACTCTTGGGTTTCCGAAAGATCCGCCAACTCCAGAAATGGAAAATATTCGAAACTGGTGATCTCTCACCATTGAAATTCCCTCCTCTAGTGTATAGACATTACCGCCCATTGAAATGCCATTGAGTGAGGCTTCTTTTGAAATTTTTTGTACAGATGATTTCCACCACTTTTCTGTCTCCTGTGGGGAAGCTTTTTTTAGCCTTTGGTGATTTTTCTTTGCGTCAAACGGCCCAAGCCAAAAAACTATATGACTCTTATCCACTCCATATTGATTTGCTAGCTTGGCAGCTTCTCGCGCAAGGGATTCAATATGTGCCACTCCAGCTACACTCTCAATCATAAAGGCTAATATTTTTTCTCTGTCAACGCCAGCATAATCATCTGCCGAATTCGCCCTTAGATTACTTGAGTCGGGCTCAAGGCCAATTTCTCTCCACCCGCTATAATAAACATTGTCAAATGACTCTTTGATTTGCCTGGGAGATTCAGTCATTGGAATAACGAGTCCCTTTGCTCCTATTCCTAGATATCCCTGAATAGATACCCTGGACTCATCAGGAATTCTCACGATTGTATGAAACCCCGCCTCATTGGCTAGAGCAACAAGTGGCTGAACTTCTGATGGGGAAAACCTAATGTGTTGGTTTTCGATCCAAAGGCCGTGAATAGGAAACTTGTCAATATCACGCAGATGCTTCATCATCCTAATGGTTTCCTCATGAGCCCTAATCTCCACTCCAGTGGCTAGCAAGGTAAACCCAGCCCTAGTTGGCCCTCTCTGCTCAAGGATCATTGGCAAAGGAGAAACAAATCCCTTAACGATCTCAAAAAAAGCCATCCCCCAAGGACCAAATTCCTCCTCGTGGGTCGAAGACAATCCATCTAATGCAAAGGCACTCTGTACACTTATCAAACAAAATAGTACATAGGCTACCACGTTGATCATACTGATCCTTCCTTTCATGAAAATGAGAACTCAATCAACCCAAACCGTCAAATCACTTAGATTTAGATTTCACCTTCTTCAAATCACCGAGTCAATGCTCCACATTTTGTTTGATATATGACATTGCCTGAGATTTGATTGAGTCACCAGCGACAAATTCAAAGGACATACGGAATGACTCGCCGTAAATACAAACTAACTAGCTGTTTACCCAAATCCCAACTTATGGAGTTTTACAATTCTTTAAAAGAAATGGACCACATCTACGTCCTATACGGTGCTTTTGTGCTTCTGACTTCGTTGGCTTTTTTTCTTAACTTACAAGACATGACTGTTCCAACATTTTATCAGGCACGAGATATTCATAGAGCCGCGGAATGGTGGAATAACCCAATATTTCATGGACCCGAATTTACCTATGGCGGCTATATCCCCGGCCCCCTCTACTATATTCTTGCTTCGATTCCTATAAAACTTGGCGGCGGGTGGTGGACCCTTACCCTAATTCGACTCACACTGGCCGCAGTTGCCGGATTTGTGATCTGGCATGTCGCCAGACATTTTTGGGGAGACCTTGCAGGAATTTGGTCTTGGCTACTCTATCTAAATTCTACTTCTGTAAGGAGAAATTCTATTCCAGATTGGAATGCCTCCTATCAACAGTTGTTCAGCGCCCTTTGTCTGCTGTTAGCATTTCTTGTCTGGGTCAATGGAAAGCCTTCCAGGCGTTCAGCGTACTGGTATCTATTTTGTCTTGTATGCTCCCTGGGTTGCCAGATTCATTTTAGCATCTCCTTTCATATGGCTCTCGCAATTTTTATTCAGACAGTTGGGCCATTGCTCAGACTGCCGCGCCTCAAGCCTCTCACCTTTTCCACAGGGATTCTCCTATTCATTATGCCAATGGTACCATTCTTGATTTGGTCGCTTAAAAATTCTCAAATTAATTTTATTGCGACAGTTTACGAGAGATTTCTAGGGCACGCAAACCTCTATGTGCCTTCACCAACAACGACCGCCTTTTTATACAATTTCCTAAGAGGCTCGTGGACGACCTTTGGCACCTCTAACTTCTTTTTTCTGTTCAGTATTTCAACGGCGATGGGTGGTTTCGTTAGTATATGGCTTAACAAAAAAAAATATAAGACACATCTGGTTCCTCAAACGCAGACAAGATTCCTCATTCTCTGTCTCACCTTTCTCATCGGTACTGGATCTGTTTTTTGTACCTATCCGTATATGAATCGATATCTCCTTCACATGCATTTATTTATGATTATTTTTATTGGTTGCTTGTGCGCCAACCTTTTTGAATCATTTTTCAAAGAAACCTCAAATGGTGGCGAGTTCTCTGCTTTTGCTGGGTGGATTGCTTTAATAAGCTTGGCCTACGGAGAGTCCTCTCTCATTGATAACAAAATGATGATACTTGTTGTGATTGGAATCCTCTCCGTTCTGGTCTTATTTTTTTCACGAAGACATCTCCCGAACAAGACAGCTGGTCTCCGGGTCATTTATCTGGTCAGCGTAGCTGCAGCTTTTGGATTGTCCGCTTTCAGCCTTGAACATTCCACCTATTTAGAGCTGGAGAGTCCTGTACCACATACTGCAGAGAGGAGGATCCACGCGCATACGACGGCACGGGCAATTCGATGGGCATGCACGACTATCAAGCAAAATACTGGATGGACATCAGATGATATCATGGAGAGACTCGCAACAATTAGAATTAAAGAGACTGTTGATTTTTCTGAAATTTGCAAATCTACTGATCAAATCTCGTTAGACCCTGCTTTAAGGACCAATCATGTTCCTTCGGGATATTTCATTTTTAGGGAACGACCAGGGTTTAAAGATAACAAAGCTGAAATTTCCAAGTGGATTGCGGAACAGACTCTGCCATTTGAGCTCAAGAGGGATCTCCTCTCGCGTGAAATTGAAATGGATGAACCGATTTTTAATTTTGGCATTGTGCTAGTTCCCTATCGCATGCTGAACGCTGGTGCCAGCGTTCAGACTTTTCACAACCGAGCAAGGTCAATTCGATTAGATCATATGGATCAATTTCTCATTGACAATGACCACGTTTCTCAATCGGGAGTGCCTGCCAATTCTATAGTACAGCTATCAAAAAATAGATACTTACTGATCTGGAGCCATTGTGATAACGTAGGTCCTGGTTTTTGCCGAATCGGCGTGATTCTTGATCTCTCAAGCAATAGGGATGGAACTGTTGAGTTTCTTGGTTCCCCCTTAAATCTTGGAAATAATTCCTTGGGTCCCGTGTCCGTCCAATGGGTTAACTCAAAATTGCAAATTTACTGTGGGAAAATAGGCACGTACCAAATACCACTGCTCAGCAAAATCGGAAACGCAGAATCTATTACAAGAAATGATGCATTCATGGCTCCAATGAGGTTTAGGTTTCAAAATCCCTGTCCCTCAGGCGCCACAAGATTGAAGTTTGAAATTGCTAACACTCTCATCACAAAGGGAAAATCTCAGTTGATGATTAATGGTGATAGTCGATTCGTTGATCTCGAAAATGATTAAAATATCTTGGAACCTAACATGCAAGATTTTGGGGCGTAGTTGTGATCATAAAAAATCCGTCAAGAAAATTGGGGTATCTTTGGGAACGAACTCAAATGAAGCCTATTATTTCGGAAGAGACAAGCCAGCTCCTCATTTTCCTTTTCCTGTGTGCCGTTGGCACTTTTCTCTTTCACTTGACTAAAGATTTCGCCACCCTTTATATCTACCAGGAACGGGATCTGGAACGTTCATTTCAGCTACTGAATAAACATTTGATATGGCATGGTCCAGAACTAACTGGAGGTGGATTTCTCCCCGGAAGTCTCTACTATTTGATTCTCTCAAGCTTTTTAGCTATAAATCGCGATTTGATCTCCTGTTGGTACGGAATGCTCGCGATGGGTTCCGTTGGCGGGGCAGTGGTTTGGCTTTTTCTTCATCGTCGGTTTGGTTCAACCGTAGGCATCCTGTGGATATTGAATTACTTTGGGTCTCCATTTAATTTCATCGTTCTCAGTTATTTTTGGAATCCCAGTTTTTCCATCTTGTTTATTTTGGTGGCTCTTTGTGCCATTATCGAGACATTTGCATTCTCTGGATCGTTGTGGAGTTTGGTGTTTGCATTTTCTCTCTCAGTATTGAGCGCTCAGCTACATTTAACCGGCTTGATTTTAGTTGGCCTGTTATTATTTCTGCATCTGTCGACCCGACGCTTCGGCCTCAAAGAAATCTCAAATCGAAATTTTACTACGGCCTTATTTCTGAGTTTGTTTTGGTTTCTTCCTTATGTCGTTTTTCGACTTTCTGATCTGAAAGATAGGTATCACGCGACAACTAGCGAGAGCGCTGGGACCAGCTGGATCAGCTTTCAAGTTAATGAAATTATCGAATCTTGGACATCTTATCTTAACTTTCACGGCGTGATCTCAATTTTTTTTGAGGCGGGATTGAACATGTGGATCTTTATTCCGTTCTCCCTCCTTCTTTTAATTTCCTTAAAATGGATATACAGAAATCAAATTCAATTAGTCAATATTCAAAGAACTCAAACCCGCGTTAACGTAATTCTATTGGTAACACTTGCCCTTTCAGTAATTGTGGCAGCTCCAATCTTCCTTTCGATTGGCCTTTTTTCGAAGTTTCGATATGGCATTATCTTTATGCTCACACTCCAAATGGCATCCTCCATTTGGGTTGGCTCATTTCTAAAGAGCCACTTTTCAGCGAACCGAATGCAACTACTTAAGTGGGGGATACCAATTTTTTTCTTTCTATTCTTGACTGGAATACTCACCTATTTGTATGTGCCGAAATATGTTGAGAAGCGACGATTCTATGCGCCATCATTTTTTAATCTTAGAGCGGCCCTCCAATATGTCCATGATCAAACATGTTGGACACCCGAGCAAATGAGAGAAAAGATTTTTTCTGTTAATATTTATAGTTTTATTTCCAAACAACTTCTGAGCGAAAGAGGGTTACCCTGTCAGAACTCAGAATTGAATTTTAAAAGCGCCATTTTTTTGATGCCACGAAAAAAACCTTCTGAAAGTACACTTGGTAAGCTCGATATGATCAAAGAACTCAAGGAATCTAAACTCGAAAATGTCTTTCTACAAAATATCGAAAACGGAGATCTGGAATTGCGAAATCCTGTGAATTTTGGAAGCCTGCAAGTGATTCTCGTTAGCGAGAGAGTACCAAATTCGTCTCCCATTCGTTTTCACAACACAGGATACCCATATTCAAGGTCTCCACTCGAAAATCAGTTGAAAAATGCATTTAGCCTGGTTGACCCGATCGTGCTTGTTGAGCCAAATGTACTACTCGCAAAAACTTCTCCCTGCTCTGGCCAAACAGGCCCTGACGTTTCATATTGCCACGCTGGATTTCTATTAAAGTTAAGCCCTTCACTTGAAAATTCTGAAGTTTTAACTGTTTCAATTCTTGGAGAGGCCCTGTCTCAGCCTTCATTTTGGATTGATCCACAGCGAACTTCGGCCTGGATTTCTCCATTTGTTGAGTTTAGGTGTGGAGAACAAATCACCAAAGTACTACTAGCCGAAGCTATAGGATTCAACAGAAGACAGGGCTGGAAACTCCTCAATTCCTCGGTGTTAGCTCCATTTTCTAAAGCAATTGCAGTTCCATGTCCCAGCTCTCTGACCGAAATTAGAGTGGGTTCGAAGCTCGGTTTTTTACGTCTCCATGGCGAGAGTCGCGATGGCCGGGATTTCAACTCATCGTTCCAATCGAAAATGCCAAGTCCCTCCAGCCACTCGATCCAGGAAGATCATCCATATGAAAATTTCACTTATGGGCCGTTTCAATTCGATAGTTCTCGGTGTGATTTTAATCGGCATCCTTGGGCTTAAGGGACAATCACTTGCCAACACTCTCGAAAAATTCAATGCTGAGATGGAGCTTGAAATTAGGCGAAATCAGAAAACGCAATTACACCGATTCAAAATTCCCCGATTGTACATTGAAGATAATTTGATCGACCTGATTTCCTATTCAGAAAATATTGACGATACCCTAAGGGCCGAAACTAGAGGATCTCTCTTTTCAACAATTGACAGAGACGCTCTAGAAATTCGGAACAATTTGGCCTTAGAGATTCTCGATAGAGTCGCCAAAGAACTCCCAGGAGGGATATCCAAGGATACGGCTCTAGAGATTATGGAAAGTGCCTATATTCATTCGGTAGTGGGAATAAAAATGCTAGATAAGTATGATCCGATTGATCCAACAATCAAGATGAGAAGACATGGATTTTGCTTTGGTCGCGCCGACTATGTCTATTTTCAATTGAGAAAGAGAGGTCTAAACAGGAACGCCGTCTTTAAATTATTCCATGTGGGGGCAATTGCGGCCGATCCCAGCTTCGGTAGACCTTGGAGTCACCATATCGTGACTATCGCCAAGAATAGAATGGGAGGATGGCTAGCTATTGACCCATTCTATCGGTTTGTAGGGACTCCGAAAGAGTGGTATAAGAAAAACCTATCTTATATCAAAAGTGGCTCTTCCATTCTTTATATTGGAAATCCGGAGAGAATGTTTGTCTACGGAGGCACTCACTCATTCCCTGCAATAATGGACCGAACCTTTCCTAGCGCTAGGCCTGGAGCAGCCAAAATTGAAGCAAATGAAGGCCATTTCGGCAAGGACCACAGACCTATGAAGGACAAATTCGTAATGGAATACTTTTCGGACTACTTCAAATCGCTCGAAAACGAAGGTCCTTTGGCAAGCCAATTGGTTTGCCAACTATATGAAATTTGTCCTTCGGGGACATGAACTTTAAATTTGAAAATTTGGAAGGCACTTAAAATCCAACACAATCCAAACACCTAAATTTGTGGATTATTGGATCCCCCTTTTTTAAGAGGATAAAAAAGCTGGCGGGCGACTACTGATCTCGCTAGTAGCAAAACAAAACCTGGAATCCAAACCCATTGTATTTCGTTCATGATCACAACCATTCCCCGCGAGGAAAAAAAACGGATTCCTATGGGTGAAACCTCAATGGGTCTCCAAGAAAAAAAATGGCGCGTTAAGGAATAAGGAGAAAAAAATGCAACTCCCAATCCCCCGTTTGTCATAGCATCGAGCACTCCGTGCGAAACTGCAGAAATACCTAGAAAAATTGCAATTTTGAGTTGGTAGGGCTTTCCCATTTTAGCCCAAGCTAGGGCACCAAGGACAAAGGAAAAAAAAATTGAGTGTGTCAGACCACGATGACCCCAAAGTCCACCGTATGGAACCTTTAAAATCCAACCTAGGTAGTCAAAATCAGGAATTATTGGGAGCAAGCACATCCAAAAAATGAATTTGGTATTTTTTCTGACTGCCTCTGGAGCCAACTGAGAAAGCGTGTAGCCAACAAAAGAATGGGTGAAAACCGTTGCCATTTGAACTGTCCAGTTCAATAGTTAGAAAATCAAAGCCTCAGGACTTCCAAGCTATCGAATAGCGAAAAAAACCGGCCCCAATAAGATTATTTGTCACTAGAATATGGAATAGATTGCAATTGTGTCAACTGGATTTCAAAATTCAATGATGTGAACAGCCACTTTTCGATCCCACTTGAGGCCTTGCAAGGTGATTTCCTTTTTGTCCAAAATTTCTCGCATTTATTGGGTAAGTTGGATTTTTCTGGCGGTGATTTTCGCCGGCCTTGATCTTTACTTTTCTAAAAGCCTCTTTCCAGTGACGATCGAGCGAATACAACTGGAAAACTCCGATCGCTCAACCGTATCAGTTTTTCGGCACGAAAACAGAGAAATTCCGAATACAGTGGCAATTCTCCTTCATGGTAAGCGATGTAGCGCGCAATTGATGGCGCCTCTTGCCCGAGTTTTGGCCATCAATGGAATCAAAACTTACAGCTTTGATTTTCCTGGACATGGAAAGTCCCCCGTTCCAATGACTTTCCGATGCAATATTCCCGGATTAGGATTGCCCATTTGTCACAAGAACAGGAGCGATATTGATATCGGAATTTCCGTTGTCCAGTCCCTCATCGATCAAGAGAATCTTTCCAATAAGAAAATTATATTCATTGGCCACTCCTTTGGTGGCGGAAGGATAGGCCACTCTCTCATGAATTCTCCACAGCTTTCCAATTTAGATAAAGGTTTGATTAATTTAGACGGAAATGTAGCTGGGACCATTTATAGGGGACCAAGACTATTGACATTGCACGCCAGGACGAAGCAGCCATCCTCCAACTTTGGAGAGCAGATTCAATTAGACATTTCGCATTTCGAAATGATCATCAACTCGAAAGTAGTTGAACTTATATTAAACTGGATCAACGAAAATTGGAGAGGAACACTTGAGAATTCAGAAAAATCGACCGCATTCCACCTGTCAGTTCCAGTAACCGCAGTGTTCATTCTTTTGACAATGATATTTATGACCTATAGCTTAATTTCTGAGTTAGGATCAACCCAACCATTTGCCAGTCGAGTTAGAATATCAGATTTTATCATTCTCATCTTTTCCTCTGTGGCTTCTGCCCTAGCTATTCGATTGGGAGTTGAATCAATTACGTTCTTAAAATTACATAATACGAGCGAGAGCTTATACTTGATCTACTTTATATTACTGGGCCTATCTTCTACTACCGTCATTTTAATTGTCTCAAAAGAAAAATTCAGAATGCAAAGATTCAATTACTTTTTAAAGGCAGTCTCAATTGGAGTTTTGGCATTTTTACCACTCGCTTTGTTTGCGGCTCCTTACGTTGATCACCATTTATTTCACTCCTCTCTTTCAGAAACTAGGTTCCTGCGTTGGGGGGCATTTAGTCTTTTCTTCTACCCCCTGTGCTTCGTCACACGACGACTCAGCATCAGTAAAACAATTTTTCAATCGTACCTACTTCGTATGGGTATTTGGATTTTTCTGCTGACAGTTTGGTTCCTGTTTCAACCTCCACGCGACATCAACAGACCTCCTATTGGAGATCTTCTGCAATTCTCCGCATGCCTTGTCATCATTGAAATTTTTGCGGCGAGACTGGAGAGAAAATCAAACTCAATTACCAGCTCTGCAGTCTTTGCCTCTCTCGCACTTGCTTGGATTGCTGCGATCTTTTATCCATTTTACGCGACGTAATATAGCATCGAGAAGTTTAGATAAAATCACAAATTATGAGCTCCAGAACAGACTCTGTCAAAATCCGGACTGTAGCGCAAGGCAAAGCCTCCTGTTTGACTGGCTTCATTCGGAGGTAGAAATCGTTGAACTTCCTTTAACAAGGCCATGTAGTTAAGACAGTCCACCTCGTTTGGCTGAATACCGAATCGCTCCTTGTATCGATTAAAAAAATGGCAGCTATTCTTTCTGATCTCATTCTCCGATATCCCGTAAGACAAAGTCTCACCAGACGTATAATATCTACGCACAGGTATTCTTGAATTTTCCTCACCGGGCTGCTCGATGGAGTAAAGAGGCTGAAGTTCATCGAGGGACAGGTTGGCAAATAAGTCCAGATCCGGAGTCCATTTCTTTATACGAGGTAAATAGAATATCCCATTCTCTGAACTGAGCATGATTGAAAAAAGCTGACGCAAAGAGAAATAATCATTTCCTGAACTAAGGTACACAGGAAGAAATCCCTTAATTTGAGTTATCTCAAAAAAAAGTTCCGTGGAATTTCTCAGCCTTGTGCCCAAGGCATCGCTATCATTTGGAAATGGAATGGAAAAAATGATCGGGTGACCAATACCTTTCATGGCCAAGCTCAATCTAGTACTCTGCCTAAGCTTTGAAACAAATGTCCAGTTCACATTTATTTGTGGATTACAGTTTCGGTCGACCGAAAATCCAAATTTTTCAAGGCTTGGCTTAATTTGAGAATTGGCCAGTCTAAGTGGGGTAACATCTTTGCATTCATTTTCATTTTCGAAGTTTGCTATAATACCACCCTCAATGTCTGTGTCCTCAGAATCTTGAGTATTAACTTGGAAAGAAAATGGCCAACACGTAGATATTGGATATTGAATTGTATGCGAAAATCCAAATCTTAAATTACAATCAAATGTCTTATTTCCCAATGAATCTGTGACATATCTGCCACCGGGGCGAAGAGCCTTTGCGACCAATTCACTCATCTGTCTCGTAAAGATTTTTCCGCTCGTTCCAAAACTAGGCCATGTCAAATTCCAAATAACAACATCATAGCTGCCCGGCTTAACCGTTGAAAGATAGTTAAGTGCATCCGTATTAATTGCATTAAATTGACTATTGGGCCAAGAAAAACCACCCTCTTTTCCAACAGTATTAAGAAAATTCATATCTTCGAACAAAGAAAAACTATCGACAACATCGACCATTATATCAGGTCTTGATGTTCGCTTAAATAAATTGTCTAAACGGGTCAAAGTTAAGTGATTCCCAATTCCAAGAACTAAGATTCTTTTTGTACTGAGCCCAACCATTTCCTCAGCTACAAGAGAACGTATGATGTCATGAAATTTGAATAGTGAAATATTATATCCACCGAGTCCGAGCCTCATCCTTGTTGACTTGAAATAACTAGCGATGTATCCAACCTCGTGATCCTTTCGAGAGAACATCCTAAAATTTAACAATTGGTGCCCTTTGAACTTATCGAAATTAAAGACTCCGTCTGATCTGAGTGCTGATTTTTTTTGAGATTCTGATTCCTCGAGATCGATATCAAAAAATCGAAGCCCCTGGCTTACCACTCTGTGGTCGAGCCACCCCAGGAATGGTTGAAATGATATCATTAAGCATAGAACTAAGGCGGCACTGCGCACACAGATATTTTTTTCAAAGCAGCATATCACGAAAATGAAAATGGACGCTAAAGCTAACTTGCTTTGAATCGGTTGGTTACCTAAAAACACAAGAAAGAGCATGAATCCAAGAGTATTTCCAAGAGTGCAGAAGAAAAGATTATTACGTCCGCCTCCTTTTCTCTCCTGGATTGGAATGATCGCTGCAAAAATGATGTAGGGTAACATCAACAGTACCACGCTAATCGAAATCAATAACTGATAGTTATGAAATGCTAATGGCAACTCTCTGGAAAAGGCCAATGGGTCGAAGAAAAACCGATTTCCGATACCTCCAAATAGAAATACAAGAACCATCATGAACAAAAATTCGGCGACGAGAGCAGCTGAGGCAACGGATCTAATTTTTAATTTTTCAAGAATGCTCCGAGTTTCGATTGAAAGTCCCAAAAATAGAAAGGCGCAGAAAAGATAGATGGCAAACTTGATTTTCAATGGATACATAAAGATGTGAAGAATGTCGAAAAAAATGGAAACATATAAACCTGAGGCAATCCCTCCAGCCAGAGATTCAATGTTTTGAAATACCAAAAAATCTCTTATTGAAACTTTCCTTCCTCCATCATCGACATGTCTTTTAAGAGCGAATTTCCTTGCCAACACCAGAAGTGTGATGAGAATAGAAAGTAAAATGAGCGAATAGTCGTAACCAAGCACAGGAAAAAGGCTAATCCAAGCGACCAATATAAAAAGATTAGCTATATTTACGTAACGATACTGATTTTCAAAATGCCCTACGCCGTAAGTCGCCCTTTGTAAGAGGGTACCAGACCAGAATAAAGCCATCACAAAAAATGCGAGTAGCCCCAAACTCAAAATTGAATTTTTAAGAGCCAATTCCAGGATGGCGTCCAAATTCCAACCAAGAATGCCAAATCCGACCGCAAAAAATGAGAACACATAGGCCTGAAGCTTGGTTGATTTGTTCGGAATTAGGCCAACTGTCATACCGAGATAAAGAATAAAAAGAATATAGCTTTCCCGATTGTCAATATCACCAAAGACAATGCTAAGAATGGGAAGCGAAGCCAATTGCAAGCCAACGATGAACACAGCAGCTAAAAGCGTAATTATAAGCCGGCCGAGGCTAAAAGACATCTTTTCCTACGCTATCGTTTTGATAGAGTTCCATTCTTCTCGACTTCCTCAAGAAGATTCATGTGTTTTCGAAATCCATGTTCCACCCCTTGAAATCGGATGAACGGAGCCCCTCCAAGAGTTTCGCAACCACTTACCAACTAAACGCAAAAACAGACGAGGCACCTCCCAAAGCAACATATGCGCCCCCCGGATTCGAAATTCATTGTACTTATCCCGTTTGATGGATTTTGTAATATTAACCAAAAGAAATGGGTTTAAGAAGCTCGGAAAAAATCGTATGAGATCATATCGGCGAAAGAAACCAATTAGCCAGTCTGGCATGAGAGGCATAAGAACGATGAATGCATGATAACTTCTTGAAAGTCTGCTCTTCTCAAGCTCCGTACCACCAGAAATATGACCCCGCGAAGATTGATTCGTTTCTATAAATTCGATTTGCTCGGGCGACAAAAGTTTCCGCTTTTTTGCCAAGTCAAGAATCTCAGTTGAAGGATAGTAACGAAGCCAAAAAACATAGACGTGCCAGGGACGAGCCTTCCGCACCAAATCCACTGTACAATCCAGATCACTCTTCGTTTCAGAGGGGAGTCCAATGATAATATCAACGGTGACACGAATTTGAGCATTCTGTAAGGCTTCCATTGCCTTCAATATCTGAGCATCGCTCGTCTTACGATGCATTATATCGACACGAAGATGCTCTGAACCCGACTGAATTCCCATTTCAACGGAATCACAGCCACTTTCAGCCAAAATCTGAGCAATTTCCGTATCGATAGTATTTGGGTAAACCCAGGCAAAATAGGGAATGCCCACTCTTTCTTTATATAACGCACAAAACTGCCGAATCCATTCCTTGTTATAACTAAAATCCTCGTCGTTAAATCGGACGTGCTTAATATCATAACGTTTTTTAGCCCAAAGAATTTCATCAACAACTCGTTCAGGACTGTGGCGACGCGTCCATTTTTGCTTTATTCCATTTTTCCGATACATCAAAATGGAGGAGTTATTGTCACAGAAAGTACATCTATAAGGACAACCCCTACCTGTCATTGTCGTATAGCCATGGTTTAAATACGGCATCTTATGATAATACAAATCCTTGTCGGGATAGGGAAGTGTGTCCAAATCTTCAATGAGGGGACGCATGGGATTCACTTTGCTGATTCCATTGTCTCTATATCCGAGACCTAAGATCGTGCCAAAATCAATTTTGCCTGACTCAAGCGCTTTGACCAATTCCAACAGGGTCAGCTCACCCTCTCCACGGATGATAAAGTCAACTGAAGCGTTCTCTAATACTTTTTCCGGAAAGAAAGTTGGATGGCAGTTGCCAAAGACGATGGGAATATCGAACACAGATTTTATATGTTTCGACCAATTTAGAGCCCATTCATAATCATCGGAGACAGCAGAGAAAGCAATCAGATCAGGCTTTTTCCTTTCAATTTCTAGAAGGCCCTCACTGACACTGAATCTTTCAAAGAGCCGACTGAATCTCTTGAATTGTATCCACGGATTATCAAATAATCTAGGATCATTAAATAGCTGCGTTACGTGCCCATGCTTTCTTAGGAAAGCTGAAAGGCATTGAATGCCGCCCATTTCTTGCTGTGGATTAAAAAATAAAACAGTCACAAGGTGTCAGGATATTGCGAGGAACTTGCAAAGGCAATACCCGTCAGCTAAGCTTTTTATGTTTTCGACGATCGTTTTTTGTTGCAACTCTGACTACACGGAGCTGGTATGTCACATTCGGATCTCTCGTTCCTGCAGAAAATGAACTTCTCAGGCATGCTTATCGGACAACAACTGGCAGCGGGCTCCGAATCATTTTTGTCATGGCGGCGAGCTTTTTACGAAGATTTGCATTCAAAACTCAAGGATGCTCCGGACGGAAAGGTTTTGCCCATCGCGCGCATCGAAAATCTGGGTAAAAGAGAGTTTTTGACGCGATATTACGACAAATCTCAGCCTGTTGTGTTTAAGGAAGCCGCGAAAAACTGGCCTTGTTGCAAAAAATGGAGTTTAGATTTCTTTGAAAAGGAATATTCCAATACCGATGCCCTTATGGTGGAAGTAGAAGGCCTCACAGGACGCGGGGTCGACAAAAAATTTGAAATAATGACCATTGGCGATCTGATTAAGGACATTCGAAACGACGGAGATAAATATCTGAGATTTAGTCCAATCGTGAATAACTACCCGGCTCTAAAAAGCGATGTTGATTTCTCCTGGCTCGAGAGCTTTGTAACACCTCCAGCATTTGGAAAGGCTCACTATTTATTTATCGGTGGAAAAAATTCTGTCACTCATCTCCATTCCGACCAACCATGCAACCTCTACGTTCAGATTTCGGGGCGCAAAAAGTGGACTCTCATGTCCATGGAAGACTCCGCTCTCGTATACCCACAAGTAACCAAGACAGCTTATTTCAAGACTGAGGTGGATTTTAGGTCCCCAGATTTTGATCGATATCCATTGTTAAAAAAGGTCAATCGCTATGAAGTTGTGTTGAATCCAGGCGACGTCCTCTATGTCCCTCCTCACTTTTGGCATTACATTGAAAATCTTGATGATACAATTAGTCTTGCGTTTCGATGGTCCTCTTTATCTGCGGCACTCAAATCCTCTCGGCTTTTTACCACCCTCCGAATCCTCGCACAGAGCCCTTCCGTATGGAAGGTATCCAAATATGGGAAGATAGACACGAACCTCATATGGGCAGAGGCAAATGGCACTCTCAAGGCAGTTATGGACAAACTACAAAATCGAGAGAAGGCACGAAGCGAGCTTGATAGTCACTAAAAGAAAATCGATCGAATTTCTCTGTCTGGCTCTCATTTTAAGCCTGGTATTTTATTTTATTGAAAAGCGTTTTTCTCTTTTGAGCTCAGATGAGACCAAACAGCAGATCCTTTCTCAATTGGAAACCCTCACACAGCTAACCGGATCAAATCCGGCCTACACAGTCGCATTCCTTATGGCTGCACACCTCATTTGTTCCTATTTCGGCCTTCCCTTTTGCACTCCAATCAACATCGCCAGCGGTTATCTATTGGGATTCTGGCCTGCTGTCCTATCAATATCTGCGATAACGCTTTTCAGCGCCGCTCTTGGATACACAACGGGACGCTATGCTTTCAACTTTATGTCTCGAGCATTTCCCAGAATTGGTCGTCAATCAAAATTAATTGGCTTTAAACCGGAACTAGGCGCACGCAAGTTTCTCTATTTGGTTCTTTTAAGACTCAGTCCCTTTATTCCGTTTGGAGTGCTCAACATCACTTTTGGCTATACTCGCCTTCCAATTCTGCATTTCTTTGCCTCGACATCCCTTGGGGTTTTCTTCGATATAGTTCTACTCATCCAAATCGGAGTATCGCTTAAGAGAGTTCAAGGTTTTGGTCTTCATGAGTTTGGCAATATCCTCGGATTTTTTTTTCTATTTCTAATTCTTTTTCTCGCGATGGGTTTTAAAAAATGGAAAATCCCCTTAGTTCCTGAAAAAGGAAAAATTAAGTGAGATCGTAAGGAAAGACTTACTTTGTATCAGCGGCACTTCGTCAGGCTATCGTTTGCTATTTATTTTTTAACTTACTTTTCTGACCGCAAGGCTCCTGAGAAAGAACAATCGGATTTTGTTGTTGAGAATCGCCCTGTACAAAGCCCTGAAGATAGGCAATTGGATTTCGACTGCTCCTAACTGGCCGGGGAAAATAGACCTTGGCCCCCACGTGAGCGCCCTCTCTGTCCAAAACATCTTTCATTTCTCCACCCAATAGAACCACTTCAAAGGCCGAGGGCGATTTTTCTCGCATGACCAATACGTGTAGGCCATTCTCACTTGTTCTCAAGTTCCCATTTAACAAATAAATACCGCAATCAAAAGAAGGACTGGGAGACCAAGGCATCACTGTCCCACGGTTGTGGTGAGACTTCCAACTGCACCCAAGGAAAAATAAGCAACATACATGCATCAGGCTAATTGAGTACAGAATTTTCACAATCAAGCAACCTCTCAAAACGTTCCTTTATAAAACGAAATTCTGGATATGGAAATAAAAGGCCAAGGTTTTCAACTCTCTCTCGATAAATACGCCTCTCAATATCCTTTCGATTGATCTGCTTTGAACGCATGGCCCCCTTGCATTTGACATAACTTCATCAATAACACGACGCGAATGATCGACTTTCAGAAAATCAGTGGAAATGAACGAACCATACTTGACTCGATTTGCTGCGAAATAATCAATTGCCTTTTTGTTAAGAACCAGATCAAACTCCTTTTTGTGATCCAGAGACAATAATAGGTGTTGGTAAGGGAACTGATATCGATTTTGGATATCACGAATTTTCTGCCGATCTTCCTCGTTCATCACTTCTAGATCATTTCCATCATTAGCGTATTTGGCGATAATCTCTGTAAGCTGTCGATTGCCCTCAATCATCTGATTGTAAATACTTGCATATTTCTCTTTGATAATCTCCCGTCTCCATTGATTATCTAAGACCATTAAATCCTGATAGATAAGACCAAAAATTTTTTCATACTCGACCAGTATCTGACTTCTTTCGACTTCCAACTTACTTTGACAAAGTCCCTCGCGAGCTGCATTTCGAATCTCTGGATCCAATTTATGAAATGTAAGAAAACGAAGCTGCCTCTTTCCTTTATCTGGCCAGATTCCCGAATCAGCGCCATAGTCACGAGACAACTTCGAAAACAGCTCGGCCTCTTGGCAAAACGTTTGAACAACGTCATATACTAAATAATCACTAGATAAAACTGGCGTTGAATGAACTCGACCTTCTGTCAAAATAAATTCCTTGAGTGTTCTCAAGGTTAACTGATTCTTCAGTTTAAAAAGTTTGCTCCAACTACTTACATCCCACTTCGATCCTTCTGAGTAATACGCGCCCAACTCATCGTGGTGACTATTTGCGTAAGCGCAGCGATTCTCGGGATAATGGTAATCTAAAAATTTAAGTAGACCCGTGATAAATGGCGGTGGCTTTCTTTCCCTCGAAACAATCAAGGCCCCGGCATAACACTGAAGAAATATCGTTCTGATCAAAGTCTGATCAGAAAAATCCCGGTAGATTTTTTGGAGCGCGGGAGCCGTCAAATAATCCCCGTTCCACAAAGAAAGAGACTGAGGACCACCATGATCACCAAAAACGGCCGTCAATGATATGGGATTGGATCGATTAATATCATCTAAGCTGTTCTTGAGATTTTCTGTTGTGGCCGCTAGAAACGGCTTTTCTAATTCCAAGCCTGGACTAAACTTAATGAGACCAGTTTCATCTCTCACCTGCTGGCCATTATTGATCGCAACAACTGTTCCCCCCGGACCACCGGCATTTAAGATAGTAGATTTCCCATAAAATAGATTGTAATGAAATGATTTAAGATCCTCTTCATTGGTCGAATTATTCGCCAACTCAGTGTAACCACCATTTACGTACAAAAACTTCTTTCGATCCCGCAAATCCGGAAGGCTCTCAAGATAAATTGGCCCCTTTACCTCCCGAATTAGTTTGCCTGAAATGTTCCTATAGAAGGAATCCAAGGATGAGCTAAACAAATATTCAAGGTGCGGACCAATTATTTCATATTCTAAACGAAGACCCACTACAAAATTGACAAAAAAATCCTCGTCCGCCGGATTCCATTTTCTCCCGAAACGAGAAGACATAAGCTGGTTAAATAGAATTTTAAAGCGTTTAACAGATGTGTCGCCCTCTCGCCCCCAGATGCGATTAAAGTCTAGGTCGTCTCCCATAATTCTCAAACAAAACAATTTGGAAGCTGAGTTAACTAGCTCCTCCTTGTCACTCCGTAAAGTTAGGTACCAGATGTATCCAGACAAAACCTCCTCCCTCGAGAGGGTCCATCTTTCCATTTTCCCCAGCACAAGTTTCTGGACAGGTTCAGCAAATATCTCAGCTTCAATACTTTGAAACTGCTCTTGCAAATTTTCAAACTGATTTGGGTTGCCATTTGAATCCGATCGTTCCTGAAAGAGATTTTCAATGAGGCCAATATTGCCAACAATTTCCTGATACCAATTCATCCTCCGGATATCCTCTTCGCTCTGAGTCTTGTTTGAAAAGTGGGATTTGTACTCCTCCTCGCTCATCAAATATTTTAAAAGCCTGCGTGAGAAATCTATTTTCATCATTTGGCCCGGATTGTTTGACTGTTGGTTTGTCCTCTTCACCAATTCATCCTGAACTTCTTTACTCTTCATGACTGAAAGTTGAGCCAAAAGATGCGCGATGCTATCTACTTCTTTAACATTCTCAGCATTCTCAGCATTTTCGATAAGGCCATAGTCATAATTAAGAAATCCCTCCATCTCCTCGGTTAGTCGAGAGGCCTTGTCTTTCGGTAGAGTTTCAGAACCACCCCATTGACCCCCCTCCGTCTCAACAAATTCACTTTCAATTTCTCTAAGAAGCAATCCATTCAATTCAGAATCCTGAGATCCTGCGATCATTAACGTGTACCATTTCCAAAATTGCCGAAACATTTCTTTCGTTCGTAAGGCTTCCCATTTATTCTTGAATTCATTCTGAATCTCAGAGTCTTTGAAATGTAAATAAATGTTATAGAAATAAGCTTGGATTGGTTGGAATTTTTCATACATATGCATGGCGTCCACTTGGATTCCACCCAGAAATTCCTTGGCCTTATCTCTTCTGTGACTGTCTATTTGTACGACACGATCCTCCAAAAACTTCTCTTTTTTAAAGTAACGGAGCAAAGGCCCAGCGAAGCCTTGAAATCGACCCTTTGGATTAAGGAGAGAAAACTCGACAAAGATCTCTACATCCTCAAAAGAAACACCCAGAACCTCAGCTAGAGCAGGTAGACGATTCGACTCTAAATTTGCTCCAAAATGAAATCTCAAGAAAATATTGACCATCTGATCTACGTAGGCATTCTTCCTACCCGCTGGAGATGTCAAATCCGTACTACGATCCTGCAGTCTTTTATGAAAATCATTGATCGGATACCGGTACCGGTGAACCATTCCCATGCCATGGTCATCAAACATATCACGCATCCACCCACTGCGACCATAATGGAGTCTTCCGCTATCGCCTATCTCCTGTATCTTCTTTTCATATGCCGAATCGATACCTGCTATACGATCGGAAATTAGCTTTTTTGTACTCAGTAGAATACTCTGATCTTTTGTTGCTGACAAAAAGTAGAGAATATCAGCAGAAATTTCTTCGTGTAACTCACGAGTCAGAGACATTTTTATATACCCAGAATAGAGAAGGTCCGCAGGTAATTCGTCAATCATCTGAAACATTAGAAAGCGCGTTTGATACCACTTATTTCGCAGATTGTTCATTTTTGTATCTGCCTCTTCCTGGCTATTTGCAAAAGCTGAATCCCCCACAAAACAATCTAATGCGCTTAAGGTTTCAGCTACTCTTCGACGTCGCTCGGCTTCCCGCCATTGCTTGTATGCATCCTTGCCACCTAGCAAGGATGAAAAAATTCCATCTACGGCCAATTCAATTTGTTTTGATGTTTGATAGGAATTAAGGTTGGCCTCAAATGATTCGATATACCACTCAAATGGAAAATGCAAATCGCGCCAATAGTCCCCGATCAGGTCGTAGGGAAGCATCGAATTTTGTTGCTGCTGAACCAATTGGTAAAGATAGTTTTGAATCTTATCACGAAAAACATTCCTTTTTTCATCTTCGTTTTCTTTAATACTTTCGTGCAATTTTCTTCCGAGGAAAATTGCCCTTTCACGAATTTTTGGATCTCCTCCGAGATAGGCTGCCAGGGTTAGGTCACAGTATCCACATTCATTTATGCTAGTTAGAACTTCAAGATTGCTCTCTAAAAACTGTCGGACGAGTGGATTCTCCCAGTTGTAGGTGAGTGATGACCAATATCTCAACGCTCTGTAGTTGCTTTTATTAGAATAGGGGGCCCTGCCCTTCTGGGCAATTCTTCGGTAGAACTGAATCGCGTCTTCAGCTGTTGGCCCCCAATCAGCATGGGAAAATCCAATAAAACCAAATACCGTTAATAAGGCGAGAAGACTTAAGGCAGGACTATAACGTGATTTCAAATAATTTCTCTATTTTTTCTAAACTGACTCTGGCAAATCTCAAATTTAATTTTGTAGCTTTTCTTTATCTTGCTGTTCTATCAAGGCTTTGGCTTCAGCAATAAATTGACGGACCAGCGCTGCAAATGGATCTTTGCTTTGAACATCTCCGGGTATTCCGTCAACTAAAAAGGCCACCTTGGCCTCATCAAAATAAATTACATGATCACCTGAATACTTGTCTAAATCCTGAGCATCCTCTCCACCTGATTCTCTCTCATTGATTCTAAGCCCTTTATCAGTTTTTCGATCGACTCCTTCCCTACTGCCAAAGATTTATCTGATTCCATTCTCTGCAAACCTCCAACAAAATGGACGAGCAGAGCGGCTTGAAAGGAAATCTGATGAATCTTGGCTAAATCATGAGCTGACTCTAATGTTTGACTGACAACTAGCTCTGAGCCAGGAACGATCCTGAGATTTTGTGGAATTCGAGCTTCGGCCGAATATAGTGCAAGAAATAAAAAAAGAAATGCAGGAACACGAATGTTCATATGATACTCCTCTTAAAGGCCTCGGCCATTGGTTTTTCAACAATGAGGAGCCATATAGCACGACACTGGAAATTCCCTTAGGAAAGGACTAGATTGAATTTACAACATGTTTTGAGAAAATATAATAATTGCAAATCCGTGTAAGAAACACATTTTTTGGGGCTGTTAGGAGGTAACGACAAGTGTCGATTGGATTTTCCCATCAATTTCCGTCACGCGCCCAACGTATTGAGATAGGGAGAACTCGCCCCCAACTCTATCAAGGACGACACCTAAATCATTTTCTGATATCGCGAGCAACAATCCCCCAGAAGTTTGGGCATCAAGCCCGAGCAGAAGAAGCTCTTCCAGCAACCCTTCATCAGCCTGAAGAAAACGATCTACGTATTCCCTATTCGTCCGATGGGCTCGATTTCGAACACCGGCACGCAGGCATTCTAAAGCCCCAGGCAAAACAGGAAACTGGGAACTTTGCAGTTCAATCCGAACTTGACTTCCTAGTGCCATTTCCAGAGCGTGACCAAAAAGACCGAATCCAGTTACGTCAGTGGCCGCATGAATATCAATGTCTGAAAGCATTAGCGGTAGCGAATTAAGTCTTGTCATAGACTCGATCGCTGAATTAACCCAAGAAGAATCGGCCTTGTCATCTTTATGGGCAGAAATGATGGCCCCTGTACCCAGTCCCTTTGTCAGAATCAGAACATCACCAGGCTTCGCTCCAGAGTTCGTCCACGCTCTTGATTTATCGACAAATCCAGTCACTGAAAAGCCCAGCTTGAGGGTTTCATCATCAATGCTGTGCCCACCGCCCAGGCCCGCTCCTGCCTCTTCGATCTTCTCTAACGCACCATTCATCATAGGCTCCAAAAGTTCAATCGGGAGCTGAGACATAGGAAAGGCAAGTATTGTTAAGGCCAGGGCCGGAGCTCCTCCCATCGCATAAACGTCACTTAGAGCATTGGCAGCAGCGATTCGACCAAAATCCGCCGGATCGTCCACAATTGGCGTGAAGAAATCCAAAGTATTAATCATCAACCGCCCATCTCCAAGATCCCAAAGAGAGGCATCATCCATGTGTTCCATTCCAAGGATCAACTCGCTCGGCCTGCGAATTTTCAGATGGGACAGAATGCGCTTCAATTCCCCAGCAGGCAACTTAGCGGCACAACCACCTTTTTTAACAGACTGGGTAAGACGAATTTTAGTCTTTGATGATTCCATATAGTCAATACCTCAATAAGAATAAGACCAGCAATCGGCAGATTGTGTTGCACACAAAAGCTCCTGGCGGCCAAGACGACATAGGCTACAACGGTTGGATTCGAGGTTCCAGGGAGATTCCCTTCTGTGAATATTTTATTATAGACGATAGATCAATACTCAATGCTATAGATGCTCATGCTTTCAACTCTCATTCAATCGAAATGGGCTCAACTCCTACTTGGTTTAGGCTTTGTTTGTCTAGCCTCTTTCCCATTCTTTCCCAGGAAAATTGAGCCAAAGAGGTCGGCTATTTTTCGTTTTCATTTATTGGGCGAACCCACTAGCTTAGATCCAGCACAAATCTCTGGCGGATCGGGAAACTATCTCTTCCACAACCTCTATCGATCCCTATTTCGGTACCAAAAGAATGGGGGTTTGACTCCTGAGGGAGTCACTCATTGCGAACGACAGGGATATGTTCGCCTCACTTGCTTTCTTCGACCGAATATGAAATGGAGCGATGGAAGCTCCGTCACTGCCCATCAATATTTACATGCCTTTCGCCATTTGATGAATCCTGAATTGAAAACAACCCAAATGGAATTGCTGATGAGCCTTCGAAACGCGCGAAGTATACTGTCAGGCCAGCTGAAACCTCACGATTTGGGAGTTAGGGCTCTAGACGATCTGACATTGCAGTTTGAGTTTTCAGAGCCCGATTTTGAATTTGAATATCGCCTTGCCTCCCCCGCGACGGCGCCCCTTTTTTCGGAGCAATTCCCACCTCGTCAAGAAGCCGATCGGTTGATCGTCAACGGCCCCTACCAAATTACCAGCTGGAAGTCGTCGGGCTCAATTCGCTTGAGTCCCAATCCGTACTATCCAAATCCCGAAGGCCGTCCAGAAGTAGAAATTCTCTTCGTCGATGACGACACAACCGCTCTGCGACTCTACGAGACCGGATTTTTAAATCTTCTTCGTCGTGTACCAACCACTTTGCTGTCGAAATATCGCCAACGATCTGATTTTTTTCAGCTACCGCTTTCAAGATTTGATTATTTGGGCTTTGGCCCGGAACTGAAGGATCAGCCAAACCTTCGACGTGCCCTGACTTTGTCTCTTGATTATGACGGACTAAAGCGGCTGTTTTCTGCACTCGGCCGGCCAGGTTGCCCGAGTTTTCCCGAAAACTACAGGGAAACATCCTCTTGCTATCCATTTGATCCAAATAGAGCCAAGAAAATACTCCAGTCCACCCGAATCCCGTCTGAAATTGTATCAAATGCTCGAATTTCATTTAGCACGATGGGCGGAGATGACATGCGAAAAGGGATGGAGTGGGTTCAAGCCCAGTGGAGCGACAATCTTAATCTCCATTTTTCCATCGAGGGCAAGGAACAGGGAGTGTATATGAACGAGCTGCGAGTGCGTCCCTCCACTGTATTTCGCAAAGGGGTCAGTCTGGATAGACCAACTTGTTTGGCTGCCTTAGAAGTTTTCGGGAGCGACAACCCTGAAAACTATCTCAAGTACTCTAATATTAAGTTTGATAATATCCTGGGGACAATGCGAAAAACTAAGCCCTCCCCAAAAATGCGCCAACTCTGTCAAAAAGGCCTGGATCTTCTTTTATCTGAAAATATCATGATACCCTTGGGTGAGATTCATTTTTCCATGCTTCAGGATGGGCAATTTATCGGATGGGAACTCAATGAACTTAATCAATTGGATCTCACAAATCTGAAAGTGGCAAAAACTCAGAATGGCCCCAAATAGAATTTTTTGGTCTTGGTTTCTTTTTAAAATAAGTCTGATCAAAATGAAGAGGACGAAGAAGAAACGGACTTTGATAAAATGCTGATAACCCGATCGAATTCAATCTGTTTTTCAACTGATAGCTCCCTGGGACCTTTGCGTCGAATTCCGATAGCCAAATCTACGGCTGTTATACCCAAATGAGGAGATCTATATCCTGGATCTGCTCCATAAGTCATCAAGAGCTCTACCATCGGCAAAAAGCCCTCTTTCGCTGCATACATTAAGGGGCTCCATCCCCTTTTATCTGGATGGCTCACGTCGTAACCGCCCATCTCCCAAATGAACTGGGCCATTTGCGCCTTTCCACTTTGAACTAAAGCATGAAACAAAGAAAGCCCCTCGCGCGAAACTACCTTTGTATTAGCGCCCCTCTTTATCATGGACCTCACGGCCGAAAAATTAAAAGTCCTCACAGCTTTAAAAATAGCTGTCTCCCCGTGGGGGTCGCAAACCTCCAGGTCCGTTCGCTCTGCTTCCAGTATTTCCAGTACGATATCCTCAGCGCCCGCAGTCTCGATCGCAACCATGAGTGGGGTTTTTCCATGTGTAGAAACCAAGTCGCCTCCACCACCGATTAAATTTGGATTAGCCCCATTCCGCAAATAATAAATAACATCAACCTGGTTTTTCTCCAGAATAGCGCGCATCAGGGGAGTGAATCCATTGGACATAACTGTGTTCACAGAACATCCTCGCTTGAGGAACCAGGATATTTGCTCAATGTGTTTTTCTTCAAGAGCCCAGATAAATGCTTGTTGAAGGCTTACTCCCTTTTCGGCAAAAAAAACGGCGACAAGATCCTTTTCGCTGTCCAGTGCGATGTTGATGAGATTACGACCAAGATGATCCAACTTATCCAATCCTCTCACCTCTGTTGACATCATTGCAAGAATGGCCCTCTGCAAGTTGAGTTCGGTCGCCGCCAACATCAAAGGAGTGTAATTTTTAGAATTGTCTTGAATGTCACTCCGGGCCTTGTATCTGAGAAGTATTCCAACCAAAGGGAGACAGTTTTTTTCAACAGCAAAGTGAAGCGCAGTTCGTCCAGTCACTGCATCAACTGCATTTACTTTGGCTCCGGCCTTGAGGGCCGCTAATGCTCCAGAAACATCTGATTTTTTTGACAATTGTATCAAATCCTTATCGTGGCTGACATGATGACCTCTGTGGTCAGAATATTTAGTGAGAATTTTTTTGAGGTAGGCTTTAGCAGACTTTGACTTCATAAAAATCTGTTGAGACTTCCTATTTTATTTGACTTTCTTAAGAAGATATCATGTCTACCATGAGCAGTTGTGCCTTATTTAACTTTATATTTGCAATCAGGGCTAAAGTTTGCTTTTGTCAGGCTCTGCTCTTTGGTCTATTTTCAAACTAGCTCTTCAATTTTGACTTTGATCTTGATCAAATTTAAAAAGACTCATTCGCGTAAATTTTTTAGAGGCATTTTACCGTGGCCATCAGCTTGTCAAAAGAATCAATTCTCAGATTTTGTTTCACGGCCATTTTTCTTTCTGGATCATTGTGTTTCGGTAAAGAGACTTCTTGCGCAAGCTCTCTCAATGGTAGGGCGTCAAATTTTTTTGAAATTGAAATGAAAAGGCAACTAGATAAACAGCCTATTTTGAAGTCTTGGTACATTCAGTTGTTTGCACGGAATTCAATTCGTGTTCGCATTTTGAAGGAGTGTCAAGAAGGAGACGAATGCTTAGAAAGAAATCTTGCTAAGGCAATCGAAACTTCATTTGAGAAATTGAATTTTTCAGGTGGAAAACGCTATTTTTATCTGGTTTCCGGTATCGCAGGAACTTCCGCCCTAACTGCTGGAACTTTGGCACTGGTTAACGATAAGGGAATTGATTTTTTTCCAGCATTCACTGTGGCAGTTTTTGGCCAAATTTCTCTTTTGACAGCTAATTTGCTGGCACCTTTTCTTGAACCGATTTCCAGTCGGATAAGGAGGGCAACTTTTGCCTTAGCCCGAAAAAATGGGAGCATCAGCCCAGAGCACCAAAGTTTAGAGAGACAAGCCGATGTCGTTCAAGCGACCTACACGCTTCGCGAACAACACGCAACGGATCGAATCCTGTCACTGAGAGGCGCACTGCAGTTTAATCTCTTAGTCATTCGCGATTTAGTCAAATCGGGAAATAGGACAGGAATTGCCCATCTGCTGGGCGATGCCGCGATGTTGACCTATCGGCATTTTAGAGATCTTGATCCCAATGAAGTCACAATAGTCAGTGCGGTTAGAACTTCTATCCTGGCTGCAATAGATGACCCAGATAAGTTATACAATGAGACAATGGAATACATCCATCAACAAGGACCTTACGCAATGAATCCAGACCACCTAGACTCACAAAGCTCAGGCGATTCATCTGACAAAACAGAACATGAAAGCGGCTACTATCGGCGCTTGCTCCGTGCTTGGCTTGGACTTGATGTTGACCTTGTTGATGAATAAATGAAAGAAGCAAGATCAGTTACTATCAGTATCAGCGTTAACAATCTTCGAACCAACCCTATTAATCATCCACCGACGACCAAGCTCTATATAACTAAAGACGGCGGGAATTACGATCAAGGTTAAAAGAGTGGAAATAAATACCCCTCCCACAACTGCAATCCCTAAAGATCTCCTTTGGCTGGAGGCCTCATTCAAACCGATGGCAATCGGCATCATACCCATGATAAGGGCAAGAGACGTCATGACAATAGGCCTCAGCCGCGTTGTCCCCGCTTTCACGATAGCATCAGTCAAATCCAGTCCGTCTTGGAGCTTTTGGTTGATGTAATCGACCAAAATAATTGAGTTTTTCGTTGCTAAACCCATTAACATAATACACCCGATCATAGAGAACAGATCCAAGCTTGATTTCATTACAAATAGTCCAAAGAAGCCCCCAAATACGGCCAATGGAATAACCAACATGATAACAAAAGGTGTCACCACAGATTCATAAAGACTAGCTAAAACCAAATAGATAAATACCAGAGCAAAAATACCGGCTACTATAATGCTTTGACCCAATTCCTGAAAATTTTCCGCCTGTCCAACAAAGCGATAGCTAATTCCCTCAGGAAGGGCAACCTCTCCAATCTCAAACCAATTGCGAATATCAGAAATCACACCACCCATACCTGGCCCACCTGGTTTAATGTCCGCTTCTATGCTGATATATCTGGCTCGATCTTCACGACTGATGGCGGCGGCACCCGTCTCCTTCTTTGAGAAAGTAAATTCATGCAGAGGAACCAACCTCCCATTGACATTCGGTATCTCAATAAGACGAAAGGAATCCTCTAGATTTCTTTGATCGTCCTTAAGGCGAACTCTGATGTCGTACTCCAAACCAGCTTGCCTAAATTTTGCTGGCGTCAGGCCCTCAATTTGACCCCGAAGTTCTCCACCCACCAAGGCTGGCGTGACCCCATACTGAAGGGCTTTGCCCCCGTCAATTTTCATTTGAAATTCGGGAATTCCAGGCTTGTCGGTGATCTCCGGGTCAATCAGCCCAGGATGCTGTTTCAACTTCTCATAAACCCTATTGGCTACAAGTCTTACCTGATCTAAGTCATACCCTCTAATATTTAAAACAAAAGGACGCTGCCCAGCACCTACCATGTCAACATCTTTAACCTTTGGTGCTGCTTTTGAAAATTGTGCCAGAGCAATCCTCACCTGATCCTTAACCTCCGTCGTAGTCAGATGACGTTGCCCAAACTTAAGCAAACGTACAAAAACATCCGCCTTGTATGAAGTACCACTGGTATCTCCCACCGACACTATCGTCTGAACGACAGAAGGATTGCTTTTGATCAGCTTTTCAACATCAAGAGCCAGTTTCGTGGTTTCATCCAAAGAGGCTCCTGGCTTGAGCTCGAGCGAAACCAAGAATTCACCATTGTCCTGAGGAGACAGAAAAGTCTTAGGGATGAACTTGACCGAGTAACCCAAAAAAAACACCACAATGAAAGTCCCCAGCAGCGTAATCAGCTGGTGTCTCAATATCAGACGAAGTAACCGCTCGTACCTCACCGCAAGCTTCGTCTGCAATCGCTCAAAAATGATGAGTAGCGATGCCACCGGACTCAACCAAGACAATTTCTCGCTTGAATTTTTCTCGTGCATTCCGCCAAAATAGGCCGATAACATCGGAGCATTGCTCAAGGCATCAAAGAGACTGATCAACATAACAAAACAAACACCAAGACCAAAAGCCTTAAAAAATTGACCAACAACTCCTGACAGAAAGGCAATGGGGCCAAAAACAGAAACCACAGCGAGAGTCACAGCCGTCACGGCAAGTGCCACTTCAGAAGTCCCATCAAGCGCCGCTCTGAACGCCGTTTTGCCCATTTCTAAATGCCTATATATATTCTCTCTAACCACAATCGCATCATCTATCAGAAGGCCAACTGCTAAAGAAAAAGCCAAGAGGGTCATAATATTTATACTGAGACCCGCGAGCGATATAAAAATCAGCGAACCAATCAAGCTAACAGGTATAGCCAGTCCTGTGATGATTGTGCTACGAATCGAGCCAAGAAATAAAAAGACCACAATCACAGTCAAGAGAATCCCAAATCCGATTGACTCCATTACGTCCAAAATATTCGCGCGCACAAAACGAGACAAGTCACGCACAACTTCTACACTAAATACAGGATCTTTGACGCCGGCTTGGTCTGAATTCAACTTCTCAACTAATTTTAAAATAGCGTCTGACACTTTCACCGTATTCGCGCCTGACTGCTTATAAACGTAAAGAAGTGCGGCCGGTTGGCCGTCGACATAAGCCCGCATCTTTTCGTCTTCCAATGTATCAACCACCCTGCCAACATCTCGCACTCGAGTTGACACGTCATTTCCGTAAAAATTTACTAAAAATTGACTCATATCACTAAGTGAATCAAATCCACCCATTGTTCTATAGACGGTCTCGCTATCATCCTGAGTTAGTTTACCAGCGGGAATATTGTCTCCTGATCTTGTCAGGGCTCTGGCCACTTGACTCACTGAAATCTGACGAGACCGCAGTTTATCGCGATCCAATTGGATTTGAATTTCTCGTTTTCTGATTCCAAATATTTCAACCTGTCCGACTTGACTGAGCTGTTCAAATTTTGGTCGAATGATTTCGTTCGCTAAATCATAGAGCTTTCCACCTTCCAATTTTGACTTGATGGCAACCACTACAATTGGTTGCGCAGATGGATCTACCTTGCGAATAACAGGCTCTTCGATGTCGTCTGGCAGTTTTCTCTTTGCGGCAGAAACCCGATCACGGATTTGCTGCTCAGCATATTTTATATCAACATCGAGAGCAAATTCAGCAACGACAATTCCAACGCTCTCCCGACTGATAGATCGAACCACCTTTAACCCAGCTAATGTACTCAGCTCCTCTTCTAAGGGTTTCGCTACTAAAGTCTCAATCTCAGAAGGCCCTGCACCAGGATATATGGTGGTCACCGTCACGACGGGAAAAGTGACATCAGGAAAAAGTTCAAGGGGCAATTTCTTGAGACTGAAAAGCCCAACGACAATAAGCGCCACTAAAATACAAGACATGAAAATCGGCCGTCGAATGGAAAGTTCCCAAATTTTCATAAGATCTCCTGTTGAACTCGCTTTAGTTGCTATCGAACCTCTTCAAAAAGACTTTTTTGCGCAATATACTGACGAGCTTTTAATTCAATATTGATCCGCTGACTCTTTGCCGCGCTATAATCCTGCTCAAAGCTCAAAGTTTGAAAGGTTGTGGAGCGGCCTGCGTTTAATCTCTTTCTTTCCTCATCTGCTTTTTTTCTTTGAATAATTTCAAGCTCCTGAACTAACTTGATTTGTTGATGTAGGGATTTTCCTAAACTGACGAAATCAGACCAAATTCGCTTTTGGTCGCTTTCTTGAGATTGCACTGAAAGCCGGCTGCCTTCTGACATTTTTTGAAAACTGTCTCCTATTGTTGTGCTTTTTGAAGTGTCAAGTGGCATGGAAAACTTCAATCCAACAAACAAAAGAGTCTGATTTTTATCTAAAATTTCTCTCTGCGCTTCGTCAAGTCGAGCATCTCGTCCGCTCCACTGTCCCTCCGCCGAAAGATCCAATGTTGGCTTTGACATTTGTGCCCTTCCTCTTTGATTCAATTCTTGAACCCTAGTTCCAACCTGACCGAGAGCAAGATCTTTTCGTCGTTTCACTTGGTCACCCAAATTAACCAATTCTTCAATTGGAAGAACTTCCACCTGAAGTTCCTCTGAGACCTCGACATTGGAATTGACTCCTCTCAAAACGTTAAACTCACGCTGGGCCTCCCCTAGCCATGTTGTTGCCTCTTCCAGTTGCATTTTTCGCGCAGTCACGGCGGCCTCTGATTGGTATAAGTCAGAGCTGTCCACTAAATTTCGACTAAATTTTGTTGTAATCCATTCGAGAATAACAGTGGCACGATCCAAGATTTCCTTCTGAACTTGTATATTTTCGCGTGCCGCCGCTAGTGAATAGAAGGCCATGTTTACTCGCACGTCCAGTTGAGCAGATTGTAGGTGAGTACGAAGGGAATCAGCTCGTGCCTCTTCCCTCAGTGATTCCTCTTTAATCTTTATTTCCGATCCAGACAAATTTCGCCATAGTGGAATATTCAATGACAATTTCGGATAGGTATCATAATAGTCGGCCAGAGGAAGACTGACCGACGAAGCTCCCGCAATGCTTGAATGAGAAACGTGTTGGGCGAGTTCCAATCTTGGTCCAGAGAGGAACTGCTTCTGAATTCCGATGGAGGCTCCAACGGTGTTTGTTCGAAACCCCTGAAAGGAGGGGTTACCGGTCGGCCGCCGATCATCATTGGAATAAATATTTGCAGTCAGTTGCGTATCTGCTAAAGAAGGTAGATTCTTTTCAAGATCCGTTGATCCCTGCTGACTCAGCTGGGAAGATGAAAAGCCTGAGTAATTATTTTCAACTTGAATTCGGTATTGAGATAAACTAATTGCCGCCCCAGCCTGCAATTGAGTTAAAACTGAAAAGATCCAGCAACCAAATACAAAAATCGAGAGCCTAATAAAAAAGATTTCAAGCAGCTTTCGTAATTCCACAAATCCTCCACGCACTCAAGTTTCAGAATGAGCCGTATTCATAGCCCTCAAAAGCAAGAAAACCTCAGCTTAGATAGTTTTATGATTGTTCCCTTAATTGTCTCAAGTCTCAAGTCTCAAGTCTCACACCAACTCGGCATACCTCATTTAGGCACGTAGCAGAAATCGGTGGATAAAGGACGATTGTATTGCTATGGACTCCTATATAACAATCCCTGGTTGAGACATTTTCATGACCAAACCTTCACTTAGTCCAAAGTCCTGAAGTTCCGATAAGTTAATAAGTTCTGAGAAAATGCACTGATTACCTAGCCAATGGTCCATAGTGCGGAGGCTGTCTTGAAACGCTCGAATAACAGTCCAAATTATCCTTTCAATTTAACTGAGAATGGATTTGGATCATCTATTTTATCGTTCTTGTTTCTATTATTCATCCTCTCCGGCGCCCTGTTATTATGTGGATGCAACGATGTTAACGATAGAAATAAAAGTAATCAAAATGATGAGCCAGGAATTGGCATCAGTGGAACAATATTGTTCAGTAACAGTCCACCTTCCATTTCTCTCACGGAGGGGGACTCTTACGCTGTGTCCATTTCTCTTAGTAAGCCTTCAACTCAACCATTAAGCGTTACCTGGGAAGTCGTTGGAGGCTCCGGTGATTTTTCTCCCCATATGGGAATTTCTACTATTTCTCAAGGAACTTCGAATTTTGAAATCAATCTAAATACAATAGATAATTCGACAAATGAAGATATAAAATCATTTCCATTAATGATTGTTGGTTCGGTGGGAATCGAGAACAGTTTGGTTTTGATGATTGAGCTCAGCGATGAAGATCAGATGGCACCCCCCAATCCCACTTCCCCATTAGCAACAACTACCTCTTCCACAGCTATCGCTCTCTCATGGATTTCTGGGGGCGGAACCAGTCTGGACTATCGCATTTCCTATCAATCGGGTGCCACAGCTCCGGCCAGTTGTTCATTGGGAAGCACCATCGACGAAACCGCAATCAACAGTCTGACTCATGCAGTTACGGGGCTCACCCCAGCTACTCAGTATTCGTTTCGCATCTGTGCAATCAATGGCAACAATGTTCCCAATGTGTCGAGCGGCGTAACAGTGTCTGCGGTAACGGATTACTCTCCGGATAATTCTGGCCCAGGTCCGATCTCATGGGTACAGGTTCCCGATGTATCGAACGGCCTCTCAACAGGCGAAATTTTTCTTTTCTGGTCCGGACAGGGAATTGACACCGAATCTGGAATTCGCGACTACAAAGTCGAACAATTCACTAGTTCTGATTGCTCAGGAAGCCCAACTTTCTCGGTAATGCAAACGGAAGCCAATGGGTGGTACAATCTGCAAGCCGGATCTAATTCCCTAAATATCACGCCATATGATAAATCAAATAATGCGGGTACTCCAACCTGTTCAGGTGAAATTGTCAGAACCACTCCCACACCTTTGATAACTGGCTTCGGAATTAATGGTTTCAAGATATTTGAGAGCAATTTTGGAAACTCCGGCTTTAGCGATGCCCTCGTTCTTCCCAACGATCAGATCCTTGTTAGCGGATGGATTTACTTTGGACACCATCCGAAACCTCTCTTGGGTCGACTTAATTCTGATGGCAGTTGGGATACGACATTTGGGGGCGAAGGGAAGGGCTATAGGCATCTCCTATTACCTGGGGCCGGAGTCTCATATGGAGCAAAACTGGCCATACAAGTGGACGGAAAAATTATCCAAGCAGGACATAGCACAGATCAAGGCTTAGGGTATGTTGCGAGATACAATGCCAATGGAACTCTCGATAGCAGTTTTGGAAATGGCGGCTTTATTACCGTGCAAATTGGCGCAAACGATACCGATCTCAATGCAGCCGTTGTCATGTCAAACGGAAAAATTGGTGTCAGCGGATCAATCAATAATGGCGGCGTCGACCAGACTGTTGTTATTCGCCTTGATCAAAATGGAAGATATGATCCCCTCTTCAATACAACAGGATATATTTCGTTTGATATTTTGGGACAAAACACGAGATCCTTAACTATCGCGGAGGGAACACTTAATTCCCTCGTCGTGGCGGGCGATAATGCCAATTCAGCTCAGCTCTATATCGCGAAGATATCCAGTGCGGGGGTATTGGATTCGGGGTTTGGGACTTCTGGAATCACCGTTCTTGATCCGTCTTCAAATAATGACACCCTTCATGACCTTAAAGTTCTGGCCGATGGGAAAATGCTGGCCGCAGGCTCTATGGATAATTGCGGTCTTCTGATGCGATTTCAAGAGACCGGAGTCTTGGATTCAAGTTTTGGTACGGGTGGATTCTCCCAAGAATGCGTCTCAGAGACCTATAGAAAAGCCTTTATCCGCCCGGGAGGAAAGATTGCTGCCGTGGGAAATAATTCGCTTCTTGTCGCCCAATTTTCAATTAACGGAGTACTCGATTCTGGTTTTGGACACAATGGAGTAAATGAGCTTTGGGCATCCCCCTTGAATGCCTACGGCGAAAGCGGGGGGATTCTCAGCACTGGAGAAATTATCGTCGTTGGAGGCGGATGGCACATCAAGAACCATTCCTCTCTCATTGGAATGTATAATTCTGATGGGACTCCTTCAAACCTCTTCGGTACCTACGGAGTCAAAGCTTATTCAAATATGGGAAAAGATCATGAAGAACTTGCTGGCTTAAAGGTAAGACCCGGAACTGACAAACTTATATTTGGATTGTCTGTTCAGGGCGATTACGGCTGGAACTATTCATTTACCCAAACTGACTCCAGCGGCGTACTTGATTCGACATTCGCTCATGGTGGGAAAGATCTTTTTGATGTCTCCAACTCTGGCGGGGATAATTTAGACAGGATGGAAGCTTTCTTTCTGAATACGGACGGAACATTGTCCGCCGCTGGATCCGGTTGGGGAAGCAGTTCAGAAATGTCCTCAGGTCGCTGGACCGCGACTGGGCTCTTTGACATCACATTTAATGGGATTGGTTCCCTCACTTTGAGTCAATCCAATTCTCAAACTGCCAATGGATTGACCGTACAACCGGACGGAAAAACAATTCTGACTGGCTACAGTGGTGGAAGCAACCTTGACTTGCGAGTGGTTCGATTGACGACAAGTGGCGCACTCGATACCTCCTTCAATGGAACCGGCATTGTGACGACAAGCTTCGGAAGCAATTATGACGAGGGCATAGCAGTGGCCGTCCAAGCCGATGGAATGATTGTCACCGTAGGGACCAAAGCAGACAATGCGGGAATCATCGCTCGATACACGTCCACAGGCACTTTAGATAACGGCTTTAATAGTTCAGGAACCATCACGGTCAACCGCAGTGGTCGCGAATATTTGAGCGATCTTTTCATCCAAGGCGATGCAAAGATCGTCACCTTCGGTGTCCAAGATGCCAGTTTTGCCTTGTCTCGTTACAACACAGACGGCTCTGTGGACCTTACTTTTGGCGCCACTTCCGGATACACAGTGATTGATTTGCCTGGATTCCCCAGCAATTGTGACAGCAGTCGAATGCTCCGCTTAAACGACGGCTCATTCCTTCTTGTCGGAACAATTGAATTTGGCGGAAACTACCGCGATATCGCCGTCGCCAAACTCACCTCGTCTGGCCTTGTAGACACTTCGTTTAACGGAACGGGAATATTAATCATCAACTTAGGTGGAACCGATGACGTTGGAGTGGAGGCAATCCAGCTTAGCGACAACAGTGTGGTTGTTGGATTTAGAACGAACCGGGACGGCCAATATGATTTTGGAGCCTTTAAAATCACTCCGTAAATCCATAACCTTTTTACCCAAAAATAATTATGCCATAAGAAATAAAACACGAGGAACTGCCTAAGTATTTATGATTCAGCCACAGATAGATAATTATATCCCTCATCAAAACAACCATCAAAATTAGTCCTTATGGCAAATTTCCAGAGATTTAAATACCTTACTACCTATAGCTAGTGGCTTTGGTAGCGGTGGTTGACCATGCAGCAGTGCCTCATTAACAATGTTGTCAAAGAATTCCTTTCTTTCTTCGTCAGTCATTCCTTCAGTTGCTTTATAAAAATCGGCCAATTTTTGAAAAGCCTCTTGGCTCTGCTGCGAGGTTCAAAAGTTAAGCGAGAATTGTGTTCCCAACTTTATGTAAGAGTTTGAATCAGAATACCAGTTATTATCTTGCGTGAATTTATTGTTGTGACCCTCTATTGAAACGAAACCACCAACTCGGTAGCGGGCCGAAAGCGGATATGATCCATAAAGCGCCAAAGTTTGATCGTCGGCAACATAAAAAAATTGCTCAGACTGATAGTCAATACCTCTCCGGATAAAACTCAGAGCCCAATCCATTTTTAGAAGTTTATAAGCAGACAAGTTAACTCGCAATCCGCTTAATTGAGTTTTGTAAACTAAGCCTCCTCCTCGATCATCAACATTTGAACCATTTCCACCACTCAATTCAAATCCGAATCGATGAGTTCGATATTGAATCCCCACTCGATTAATTGGATAATTTTCACTGGAGATATCAACGCCATTATAAACGCCAACTTGATAGCCATCCGCAAGAAAGAACATCAACGACCAATTGCCAAAATCAAAACCTGTTTCAATTTGTGTTACACTATTCCACTTATCGTCCGGAGACTCAAAGTCATTGAGCTGCCATTTGTAATTACGTCCAACCAGAATTAGATTCGGATCTGCCATAGCTGAGAAATGAAAATATGATGCCTTGAAGGCGTAGAGCGAATGCACCTGCGGTTCCTCTTGAAAGGAAGTCATCAGAGGGGCACTTCCTGCCACAAACGTATGCTGGTAATCAAAAATATCAGAAGAATAGGAATCCGTTAGAACCGGTGTAAAATTACTGACTCGTCTAGAGGATCCACCATGGCGATACCCAAAGGTATGCCACAATCCCAGCGAAGTAAGATTTCCATGAATTTCAGGAACAGAATAAAAATTCTGTTCTCGATAATATCGATTAAGGCGAACTGCCTCAGTTTGAAAATGATCCAACTCTCTCTTAATCATAACTGGTTGACTCAAAATCTGCTGAGGGAACACTTGAGTTTTTCCCCCTCCAAATCGATCACTAGGGCAGTCCCGAAATTGATGCGGATGCACAAATTGAAATATCTTAAAATCGCGAGGATAAGAAAATCTTTGAGCTGAATTTATTCTTTCACGTGAGACTTGGAATATACTGCGACGACCAACGACAGACTCCTTCCCATCAACGCTCAAAAATGCAATTTTGTCATCAGTAAATCCGATCGGCCAACCATTCACAAGAGGGATCAGCTTTCCGTTCGGAGTCGAGGTGGTAATACGATAAAAATCGGTGGATTCAGGATTTCTAAATTCCTTCATAGGAAGAAGATCGCTTGGATAATAGGCAAGATAAATTATTTCATGTTTCGGAATTCTCTTCATCTCTCCGTCCAGGCTCAGAAACTGGATAACATGATCATCGACCTGTATGATGAGACCCACATCACGACGGCACGCAGCCGTATAGATCGAATTAATATTGATCGCCTGAGCTATCGGCAGGAACGAAAATGCAATCACATGGAGACTCATCACACGAAAAGAAATAATCAATAATCTAACGAAGAACCTCTTCTTTGACTTAGAAAATGAATTCAAATGTTCCCCCATAAGCTAGTTGATCGCTCTTTTCACTTTCGCTGCGCCCAAAAAATCGATAGTCCTGCTCGACATGAAATAAATGAAGATAAACTCTCAGTGCCACATACTCACCAAAACTATGACGAATCGATGCCTGAGTTACTAAATGAGAAAAATCAAAAATATTTTGTTCGGAGGTGCTTGAGGTCTCTTTGTAAGAGGCAGTTAGCCAAAGCTGATCAAGCGCCACCTCAATCTCTGGATTGAAGCGATAGTCAATTCCAGTCCGCAAATAATGAGAGGAAAATGAAAATTGATTCAAATATCCAACGACGCTGAGTTCACCATCACGACTGATTTGGGAGTCTTGGACTTCGTTGTCCTGATCTAGCTTAGTAAAGCCCAGAATTCCTCTCAAACGAAAATTCTTTCGGGTGTACATGAGGCGAAATAATGGGGCCAATTTGGAAGCTAATATTTCGCGAAAATTATCACCAGCTTGAACCATAAAATTTGGAAAATAGGTACCTGCAGACACAGACCAGGGCCCCCAGTCTCCACCCATTAAAGCCATATAGTTAATCGAAGCTGCAGAATGAGCCTTAAATCCAGGCTTACTTGAATCAAATGGCCGACGGGATTGGCTTCCGGCACCACCTCTTCCCGTCATGATCGGAGTAAAGTATTCGGTACCAGCAGAAAGGGCCTCAAGATTCCCAACAAAGCTAGCGTGAAAAACATGGGATTTGAGATCTGAGCGAAAAACTGTCAAAGGTTCAACGGTGGGCAAGTACTCAATTGGAACAGAGCCAATTTGATTAAAACTCTGAAAACGAAATTCTCTCCCCTTGGTCCACTGAAAATACAAGGGAAACGGGGCTGAGGGCGAAAGTATGTAATTGTCCTTGTCAAACACGAGAAATCCAAGCTTCGTCTGGCGATCAAACAAAAAGGGACGAGAGTAAACGTAGGTTCTCTCTTGGAAGCTTTTAACATTTTCAAACCCCTCGTCCATCTGAGACAGGAATTCACTGATCTGAATTTGATCACCAATCACTCTCGTTGGACGAACAAATTCCCCACTTTTGGGTTCCGGCATCTGGCATTGTGTGACCCATGACTTGTAACTCAGAGAAACTGGCTGAAATTCGAGTCTATCTGACCTGATTGATTCTTCGAGATAAGGACGAAGTTTGCGGATCTTATACAACTCAAAGACGTGACTTTTACCTTGAAGATCAAAAAAGATAACAAGATTTTCTACGAACTTGACTGGCCATCCAATAAACAGCGGACTTTTTTGATCATCGACATACACTTCTAGTAGTGCTCGCGCAAGACGCGGATGACTGTTCAGCTTTTCAATGGGGTTATCAATGGTATTATAAATAGCCAAATACCTTAAATCATCCTGTAAGACAGACTTGTACTGACCCTTAAGAGTGAGAACCTCAATTCTGGAAGAGTCCATCCCAATGATCAAACCTTCAGTTAGTTCGCAGTCTTTCGTCAAAACTGAATATACCTCTAGAGCCGAAGCGGCATTCGTTAAAAGCACAACGAGAAAACAAACCAATAAATAAGCGACAGAAGATCCTTGGCCCTTCATCCTCATGATCAATCTCCGCCGCCGAAACGTGGCTTCAAGCGATTTTCTTTGTCCGACCAAGGCAGCGCTTGGTCAATGGAGAGAATGTTTCTAGATCCCTCTCGCAATTCAATTGAAATACCGTTTCCGGTGTCTTCATTGACTTTTAGAAACAATCTGATTTTGTCATTCCCATTTTCATTTTTCTTCAAATTTTCCAGAATCCCTTCCGTTTCACAATGATTGCCATTGTTAGCTCCAGGGACTGAATTCACATTGGCGCTGAGGACCCGAAAGCTGGCATCAAAAAATCCTGGTGATCGCTTTGATGAGGGCCGGATATGGCATCCCGTGATATCCAGGCCTATCTCAAATCCACATTCACCAGACGACGGGTCTGGTTCTTTTTTCCACACTAAACGATGGTCTTTCGATGAGAAATTCAGTTCCTCTCTGGGACTTTTGATTTCCCATCCAACGTATTTATTGGCTTGGCGACTGTAGGTATGATCTGCTTTCAGAAAAAGTCCATCTGCTAAGACCCAAAAGCGATCCCCAACGTCGACCTCGCCAATTCCATCCTTGAAAAGGAAGCGCTGATCGATCCGATGAATCGAGTCCAAGTGCTGATTCGAGTAAGTATTGCCAGGGTAGATTTCAAGCTTGCTCTCATCATAACTAATCAGTCCCAAAGAACCTTTAATATCGAAATAATTTGGAGCGTTACTGCTGCAGACCTCATTCATCAATGAAAGAAGGTCCTGAGAAGAAAGTACTTCAGCAAGATTTCCATCGACCGACTCCTTTTTAACTTCAGTAAAATTCTGGCCATCTAAGGCGAAAGTAGCCACATATTTGACCTGCTCCGCCATAAAGCGCTCCAATTCCCAAACGTATCTGAGACCCTTTTTGCGAATGGGTACAATCATCACATCCTTTAGCAAGCCTCGTTGCCCGTAAAAGCAGGTAAACGACACTCGCTGCGGATTTCTATCGTTTAGAGGGCGCTTCTCCATCGATTTTGCCCGCTTTACTTGCTCTGAGGTCACAGTAATCGTGCGAGAAGGTCCTTGATCTGGCTGAACTTTGATTTCATTTTGGTTTACTTCGGAAAGCATCAGATCATGAGAAACGACTTTTCCTTGAACCACTGAACCATCACTGGCGACAGATAGAAAATCCCCAGAGACTGATGTATATTTTCCATGATTTGATGCCAAAAATTGCGAACGTACACTGATTCCAGGGACCATTTTTTCCGGGTTGTCTCCACAGGAAGAACAAAGGGTGATTGTGATTGAGAAGGCAACAAAAGAAGGGATGTGATAGAGATTCACAAAAATTACTCCAGGAATTCTCTGAATTCCCTCCTTGTCAGCAAGAACCATTCCAACCCACAACACCACTTGGTAGATTGATAGAGCAGGACAATGAAAACAACAGCGGGCCCAAATTGGCTATATGGCTCCCTGACCCTTTAATGTTAATGGCCTTCTATCGTCTAGAGAGGGGGAACGGACGGCACCACTTACACTGCTATAGGAACCAAAACTCCCCTTGAAAGACGTGCCGACTTCCAAATACCCTCCTCCTCCTTCACTCTTCACTGCGGATATTTCAGACGTCTTTAGCGCATAGGCTCGCAATTCAGGAGTATTCTCCGCTATGATCGATTCGTAGCGTTTCTGCTGTTCCTGAGCAATCTTAAAAGAACTATCACCCAAGGTACTGCGAATCGACCTCATATAAGCCTCACGGATACCAGAACAGTTGGGTTGAAAGCCAACTTCAAGTTTATTGCAGTGCTCATACATTGCCTGATTGAGATTGCGGTCACATTCCGCCTTCGTCTTTCCCATTGTCATATAACAGCGATCATGAGCATTGCACAGATTCGCAAAACTAATCTTGATTGATCTTTCATCCACGTTCAAAGTTACTTCATTCAGCATCTTGTTTAGCGCCGACCCTATAACAGTTTCCCTCATAATATCCGGACCACAGCCATTTGAAGATGAAAAGTACGGATATTGACTTCTACGAAAATCGTGAGGCCCGTAGAATTTGAACCAAGAATTGACAACTACTGCAGAAAATTGATCTTGGGCGCTCGCTCTTTGCTCCGCTACCGAAAGTGCCAAAAGAAGCAAAATGACTGGAATTATAAGTCCACAATTAGCTATGCGGTGCTGGCAAGATTCGAACCCACCAGGCTCTCTTCTATTTTCCTCATGTTCTTTCAAGTCCAACTCCTTAAAAAATAAATCTACTATCGAATAATTCAAACGCGGTGCCAGCCAGACCCATCGGTTTGGTCGTTATTCAAATGCATTGACGGGATATGGGCTGCCCCTTAAGCATCCCATTTAAATCGACAACTTTTGCCACACGCCTGTCTCAAATATTGACAGCGGCGGAACTTCTTTCATATCTATTTGATTATTGGTGTCACAGGCGGTTCTCAACTTCGACCAATTCCTAGGAAGAGAGCTTCCCTTGAGGCCATTCTACTCGGAGTGCCCGCCATATCCCAATTGTTAGTAGTACTAGGATTGACGCGTAAATGAAGCTTGAGGCCGTTGATGAAAGCTCCCAGACTTTTGCTACATTTTTAATTGTAAAACCGTAGTAAATCAGAAGAGCTAGCACAGCAGAGATTTCAATGCTCCTTTTCCTTCTGAAGACAAAATAAATGAAAATCCAACTCAATAAAGCCAAGCCAAGGCACTTCATGTAAATTAAACTAATCTCATCGGTCCGTTCACTGAAAAAGTAGCCCAAAACAAAACCTGGAAAGGAATAGATCTGGTTCTCAAAGGGCACTTGATTCTTTACTTTGTTATGGTGGTCAATACCATAAAGTCGGGAACAGGATTTCTGGCACAAATTGCACGGTCGACAGGCCTCCGGGCGGGATGACTCTATCGAGAATTGCCCATAGAGCATCTCTACAGGTCTGATCGGACACAAGCCGGAGCACCACCCTCCAAATCCAGAAAATAAAACTCCGCTGCTAAAGGCCACAATAGCCAATGCCGGAATAATCCAAAGAACAACTTCTGCATTGTGATTAAACATAAAAATACGCGCAGGAACGAGAAGGTAGAGAAGAACCCAGGAACAAAATTGAAGTACGCCAACTTGACTGTAAGACAAATCAATATTTTTTGAAATCTTTAACCGACGTGGAATTGACTGCACGATAGCCAACGGACAAACATTAACCCACCAACTGGGCGCAAGAAAGAAAATAATTGGAGCAAGAGGAATAATTAAATTCCATAATAAATCCAATCCAAGATCTGATGAATTCAGAAGCGCATAGACGAGAGCAACGAGAATGGTGAAAGAAAAAGCCGAAGCCAGGAGCCAGGAGCCAGGAGCCAGGAGCCAGGAGCCAGGAGCCAGGAGCCAGGAGCCAAGAGCCAAGAGCCAGGAGCCAAGAGCCAAGAGCCAGGAGCCAGGAGCCAGAGCCAGGAGCCAGGAGCCAAGAGCCAGGAGCCAAGAACGAGAATAGGGCAAGCTCTTCACCGGTGGGATACTCATTAATAATATCTGAGCATGAGTGCAATTTAGTGACAAGATCGAATATAGTCGACGTTGCGCGATATGGCTCAATAAACTGATAGCAAATCGCCAAATTCTAGCGAGGTATTAAAATGGCCAAAGAAATCGTATTGATAACAGGGGCAAACCGAGGAATCGGCAAAGCACTTGCTGAAAAGTTAGCCATCATTGGCTATCACGTCATACTGACAGGCAGGAAACTCGATGTTCTGGAAAAAATTAAGAAAACCATTGAAGCTCAGTCTGGATCAGCCGACATTCTCCCTTTGGATGTTACCAACAGGCAAGAGATTCAAAGAGCTCGTGATTTCATCTCGCAAAAGTTCAAAAGGCTTGATTGCCTTATTAACAATGCCGGAATACTGAACGAATCCCAAATGAACATTGTCGACCTCACTGAAGAGAGCCTCTACAAGAGTTTACAAACGAATTCCGTGGGACCACTGATTCTCATGCAAGAATTTTTGGACCTATTAAAAATGAGTAAAAACCCCCGAATCATCAACATTAGTTCAGGAATGGGAGCTATAAGCGAGATGGGCTCTGAATATCCGGCCTATCGAATATCAAAAGCTGTCTTGAACGTAATGACAATTCTTTTTCATCACGAAGCAATCCCGTTTGGCATTAGAGTAAATGCTGTTTGTCCGGGATGGGTAAGGACTGATATGGGCGGTCCCTCCGCGACTAGATCTCTTGATGAAGGAATCAAAGGGATTGTCTTTCTCGTCCAATTGCCAAAAGATGGACCGAGCGGAAAATCGTTTAGAGATGGGCAGGTGATTCCCTGGTAACTCGCTTTTTGCTTTACGAAAGGCCAGATGCAACACAATTAACGCAATTGTCTAGCTGGACAAACAAGCATACTCAGGGTCCCCGTTTACCCACAAAAACTGTTTTGCTCACGAGGCCCCGTCAGTATCAGTGTTGTTAGTACAATACAAGGTAGGGTGTTGTAAGGCATACCTAGTTTCCTTTGATCCTCATACCGTAAAATGAACGCCAAACAAAAAACAGCCCACAGACGAGAAAAGTCAAGGCTATCATTGTTGGCATCGTGGTCAACGAACTCATAGAAACCTCAGTAGCTCCGACTACTCCTTCAGATCCATTTCCATGGCCACCCTTCATCTTGACAGCGATTTCAACAGCAAGAAGTCCAAAGAGAGTTGTAAACTTAATAATAGGATTCAAGGCCACACTTGCCGTGTCTTTAAACGGATCGCCCACAGTGTCCCCAACGACAGCCGCTGCATGCAGCTCTGTGCCCTTTTGTTTCAAGTCGACCTCAACCATTTTCTTAGCGTTGTCCCATGCGCCACCGGCATTAGCCATGAACATCGCCTGGAATAGACCGAATACGGCAATTGAAATCAAGTAACTTGCAAAGAAGGTTGGGTCAAAAAACGCAAAACTAAGAGTGAGAAAAAATATGACTCCAAAAATATTAACCATTCCCTTCTGGGCATATTGCGTGCAAATCCTGACGACGTGCTTTGAATCTCCAACAGAAGCCTTTTTTACACTGCTATCAAGCTTAATATTCTTTTTGATAAATTCCACAGCTCGATAGGCACCCGTAACAACCGCCTGGGTCGAAGCTCCACAAAACCAATACACAACAGACCCACCGCTGATCAGACCAAGGAGAACCAAAGGATCAAGAAGATCCAGTTTGAGATTCAACATCAGGATAATGGAAAAGATCATGGTTGTGGCACCGATGACGGCAGTTCCAATCAATACAGGCTTGGCAGTGGCCTTGAAGGTGTTTCCTGCTGAATCATTTTCTTCAAGGTACAACTTGCCCTGTTCAAAGTTTGGTACGAATCCAAAATCCTTCTCGATCTCTTTGGAAATTCCAGAAATCTGTTCAATTTGGGAGAGTTCAAATACAGATTGAGCATTGTCAGTCACGGGACCGTAGGAGTCCACCGCAATTGTCACGGGACCCATTCCCAACATCCCAAAGGCGACCAAACCAAAGGCAAATACTGCCGGATGGATCATGAACTGAGAAAGTCCCATTGTGCTTGTCAGATAAGCCACAAACATTAAAGCAACAATCACAAGACCTTTCCAAAAAGCTGAAAAATTACCCGCCACAATACCGCTCAGTACGTTAAGACTCGCCCCGCCCTCCTTTGAGGCCTCAACGACTTCCGCAACATGCTTAGACTTAGACGAAGTAAATACCTTCGTCACCTCGGGTATTACCGCAGCAGCAAGAGTTCCGCAGCTTATGATCGTCGAAAGCTTCCACCAGAGTTCGTCGGCAAGCTGGCCCAACATTAAGTAGCTCACCCCATACGTAACTCCAATTGAAAGGAGCGAAGTCACCCATACAAGCGCAGTTAGGGGGGCTTCAAAATCAAAATGCTTAGCTTGGGAATATTTGGCTTTAGAAATGGCCATAGTGACCCAATATGATCCAATAGATGTGAGAATCATGAGAACCCGCATTGCAAAAATCCAAACAATAAATTTGGCTTGCAATGTCTGTCCTTCTCCCATCAGAACACGCGCGCCTTCAGGACTCATTTGCATTCCGACGGCGAGAATAATAAAGGAAATAAGGGCTACGCCGGTAACACCATAAGTCTCAAAACCGTCCGCTGTTGGGCCTACTGAGTCCCCCGCGTTGTCGCCCACACAATCAGCTATGACACCAGGATTTCTTGCGTCATCCTCCTTGATCTTGAATACGATCTTCATCAGATCCGAGCCGATATCTGCGATTTTTGTGAAAATCCCTCCGCAAACACGCAAAGCTGAGGCACCAAGAGATTCCCCAATGGCGAATCCAATGAAGCAGGAACCCGCCGCCTCCGGCGAAACCAAAAGCAAAATCAGGATCATGAGAACCAGCTCAACACAAATCAATACGACCCCGATCGACATACCCGCACGAAGGGGAATATCCATTACGGGATAGGGTTTGCCTGCCAGAGAAGAGAAACTGGTGCGACTGTTTGCGTAGGTGTTAAGTCGAATTCCAAACCAAGCTACAAAAAGAGAACCGAGAATCCCCAAAACCGACCAAAGAAGAATGAGAGCCACCCGTTCAAAGCCAACTTCCATCAAAAAACCGAAATAACCGATAATGCATACGCCAATGCAAGCTTCAAGAACTACAAGTAACTTTCCCTGTTCAAACAGATAGGTTTTGCAGGTCTCATAAATTAGATTGGAGACCTCAAGCATTGATTTGTGAACAGGCAAGCTTCTTATGCAGAGGAACTCCTTAAGACCAAAAATGATGCCAAAAACCGCAACCAGAATACCGAACACCAAGATCTGGGTTCCCCCAAGATCGCCCATCAATGGAAAATGAACGTCCAAATTAGGCAAAATCAAATCAGCCTCTGAGCCAAATGCAAGACCTGCTGAGCCCAAAGCAAAGACCGCAACAGCAAACAGAAATAGGGGTTTCCACGTCAACTTCATATCGTCCTCTTATGTCAGTTAGAAAATTCTTTTGTTTGGAGTTGCTGTTCTTAGCTTCACAGCGGTCAGCTTGTCAAAAATTTCCTGAATAATTTCCTGGAGTAATACGAAGCAACGCGACGTATAATCATAAGGAAGGAATCCCTCTCACGATTCAGATGCCCGAGGGAATCCATCTAAAGGCACTTTTTGAGAGTACAATTTTGCGATGAGCCATTTGGATTCTGGAGGGCAATGAGACTGCGAAGCGAAGACTGAGAGTCTCACCATTCCGGTCCCGATCTGGGCCCCGTCGCTAACACTCTGGGAAACCCTATGAATATAGACACAGTCCTCACCTTTCTCGCATAGGCCACCCTCCCCTACAAGATGGTCGCCATAAATTTCAATGGCGTTTAGCAAAAAGCGAAGTAACGAACCTAGCAGGGTTCTCCTGACTCGCAGAGTCCATTTTCGACCGCCAGTTGCCAAATCGCCTTCGAAAGCCTTGATTGGCATATGTATAGGGACATGCACAGGCATAAAGAGAAATACGCATATGGATGATATTACCGCTGTTAAAAATCCGAAAGGCCCCAGGTCTCTTGTCCTGACTCATCGAAGAGGCCCAAAGTCGAATGAGCTGGAGAGCACTCAGATCCCCATTTCCCATTTAATGTGACCCTCGGCCAATCAGCCAATCATAAGTGGCTGGCTAATCATCTATGGCTGACGCCATTAGACTTAGGGACGGTAAAGTAAAAATTTTGCTTTACCGAAGCACAATACTATTTCACGATAATGTTAAATGGGGCCTTTATTCGAAATAGCAGGCCAATTACGAAAGCCACCCAATGGAGGCAGGTTTATGATTTCCACGCAAGAACTATCCGTTTCGTTAAGTGTGACTCCTCAACGAATTAGCGCTTTAAGCAAGGCCCTCAATATTCTTGATGAAGAATCAAGTCTCAAAGGGAGAACAAGAATGTACACGCGAGCGGCTGTTCGAAAGCTTTTCAGTCACCGCGGTATTAGTTATTCAAACAAGAAAACGATCGCGATCAGCAACAATAAGGGTGGAGTAGGCAAGACCTCCATCGCAACTTCTATGGCCCGCAGGATGGTAGACCTTGGTTTTGAAGTACTTGTGGTTGATTTGGACCCACAGGCAAACAGTACCATGTTTTTTCTTAACGATGAAAGTCTCCAAAAGAAGATCAGATACGTGCTCCACGATGTGATCACTGGAAAGTGCAATATCGAAGATGCTGTCATTGATGTCGATGATGGCCTCAAGGTGCTGCCATCTAGTCTGCTCAACTCACGTCTTGAAACTGAGTTGAGTGGGTTTCAGAAGAATCCTGCAACCTACATTGGAAACCTCATTAAAGATCAGAATTCCAATTTTGTTATTTTTGACATGTCGCCCAGTTTTTCACAGATCAATTTTCTTGGAAGTTTGGCAGCGGATCTCATTATTATCCCCACTCTCTTGACCAGGTTTAGCATCGAGGGAGTCCAGATGACTCTGGAATCTTTGCGAGAGTGGCTGATGGAATATGAATTTTACCAGCCGGAGGTGAGAATTCTCATCAACCAACTGGATAACCGCCTGTCGTCCCAGCTCGGCTGGGTCGTGTCCTTAAAGGAATCCTCGGAACATTAGAGAGCAACACGAAAGCAGAACTGTTTTCCACGGTAATTCGTGCAGACAATACGATAAATCGTGTTCAGTCTGGACAGTCAGACCTGTCGCCAACTTCAAATTTCTATAAAGACATCGCTCAACTCGTTGACGAGATCATTGGCCTTTCCAAACTCCCAGCTGATGTTAGTCAGTAAGCCTAAGGCAGACGGGACATGGCTAAGCTTGACGATCTCCTAGAAAAGGCATCGAAGGGACCAAAGGTACCCTCGGTGCGCACTGGAAAAAGGGGCTATGGAATAAAGGAGACCATGGCCTCCTTGAAGGCCAGCGAAGAAAGAAGAGACTCTGGAAAAGAGACTTCTACAAACCTTGACGCCGATGTGAAACCTTTAATGGTCTCTGATCTCAAGAGCGAACTGAATCCTAAAATCGATTTAAACGATCGAGGATTGTCGACAGAGAACGTTGATCTACCCCTTGCTAATGACATGGCAATTTTCAATTCAGAGGCTTCTGATGTGCCTCTGAAAAAGCGAACACAAAAAGCGAACACAAAAAATGAAGAAAGCGAACACAATCTCGCTGATAGTGTAGATCTGAATCGCAATCACTTTGTTTTTCCATCGCCAAATCTCACTCTAAAAGATACCTCAAATGAGGTTATGCGAACACAGATAGCGAACACAGATAGCGAACACACTGACGACTTATCTAATGGACAGACCCACGCGGATTTTCTGAACAATCCGAACACAGATAGCGAACACAAAGATGGTGAAAAGCGAACACAAATAGCGAACACAATTTTTGATATACATAGTGATTCTAATGAATTAGACAATAATGATGGATTGACAACCACGCAGAACTCAAATCCTAATCGAACACAAATAGCGAACACAAAAAATAGTTCATTCTCGTTAAATAGAATTGATAGCGAACACAAAAATGATTTAAAGCGAACACATTCTTTGTTAGAGAAACGCGATCAACGGTCTCAATACCCCAAGAATCATCTAGAATTCGAAATTCAAAATACTGGCAAGAGTTTTATAAATGCGAACACAGATAGCGAACACAAAGATGGTATAAAGCGAACACAGCAGGAATCGAACACAGATAGCGAACACCACACGAACACAAAGCGAACACTACACTGGACACAAAACCCGAACACACCGTCCAGCCAAATTTATCGAACTGATCACTCCGTGCAAAATCTTTCAGGCAATCGCTTAAAGATCTTTGAAAGTATTCTTGAGCTCTGTTTGCAATCAAGAAGCCGCACGATTTCGACAACTCATGAATACCTCGCAAAGGCTTCAAACATTAGGCTTGGCTCAGTAAAAACAACGACACAACGGATGAAATTAGACGGTTTTCTCACAAAAAGGCCGCTTGGATTAGGAAGGGGATGTCTCATCGAATTTGGCATTCCAGATCAGCATTTTGATGGCTACCTGGCCATACAAATGACCTCTAAAGCGAACACAAAAAATCCCTCAAAGCGAACACAAAGCGAACACGTTACCGGACACAACGCGCTCTAGTAGTAGTAGTGTAAATTTAATTAAAAATACTACTACTACTAACAACCAACCATCAGAAGCAAACCAAAACCCTGCACTCTCGTTAGGACCAGTAGATCTCCCAATTGATTGGTCAGATATTCAAATACCTCCTTCTCTCCAGGATATCGGATTTGGAAGAACACAAATTCGACAGCTTTTCCATGCAGGTACACTTTTAGCGTCGGAAGTGCAGGACTCTTTAGATGCCTTTGCTTACGATCTTGATTCAGGACGGGTAAAAAGCCGGGGATCCAAGTTAGGCTTTCTGATGGGCATTCTGAGACGTTCTGGAACCTATGTTTCGGAAGCCTACATGAGCGAACTTAAAATGCAGGTAGAGGCAAATGAGCTTCGCAGACGCGAAACAATGGACCTTCGTCGTAAAACAGAAGAGTCAGCCTTGATCGCGGCGGCCACCGAAATATTTGAAAATTGACAGACGACGAAAAAGACGCTTAGTGCCAGAGACGCATCTTGCAAAGTTAGGCAGCGTCTCATATCAAAAACTAGTCTTGGCAAGAATTATTGAAAACGAAAAAGTGCGCCACGGTGCCAATATCTTCTGATCAAGATCTTAACCAGATGGACCATCTTGATAAACGATTAGGCGCATTTTTCTATTGTTTCGGGGATTAAAAGAAATTAAAAGTAAGGCGCTTCATTACGCAACCGGCAAATATTTCCGGAGAAGGTGGGAGACGATATGCAGCTTATGGACTTCTTGTCTCAAATGGATCGGACTTCTGTGAATCTTGAATACGCGAAAAATCAACTTGAGCAGGCTAGACTTAAGTTTGAACAGGCAAAAACTGAGTTTGATGAGACGCTGATGCTGGCTGATAAGTTCAACCTTTCAAAGGCTAAGCTAAAAAACTAACCGATGATCGAATTCAATCTCTCAGGGGAGAATGTGGGAGGACTCATCGGAGCGGAGCAAGCGACAGAATCATCAAAGTCGCCCAAGTTAAAGCCGAAGAAGTCCGCTGTTAAGAAAATATCAAATAAGAAGGAGCCGAGTCGGAAGGTGGAATTGATACAGACAGTCATGGTGGCGCTCTTTTTGAAGGTCAAGAGGCTGAATCGGTAGAGGAACTTGCAGTCAAACAATCTGAGATTTCTGGAAGTTCTGGTCTGAATCACTAGCTGCGAGCCTGATGTTTTCAAAATGGTGGCGCGAATTATTATTCCTTTTTCATGCAGTGCTTCCTTTCGTAGGCCTTTAGGTTCAGTTCGGAAAAGCGAGAGTGGCGGCCCCTTGTTCTAGTGCAAGTCAGGAGGCCCTTCTCAACCAAACGATGTACCGTCATGCGACTGACACCGAGTCGCTCCGCTACCTCAGAGGCTGTCATATATTGAATTCTCCCCCATCAACTGACATTTTCTGCTTAGACGGGGAGGGAGCACTTTTCCCAGCGGACTGATGTTCCAGAAGTCTTTTCGAACTTTAAGCCAAACATTTGCGAGTGCGGTGGCAATTTTAAGAACATATTCGGGGTTTAGTTTGCCTTGGAGGGGAGCATTTTCAACGACACTAATACCCAAATCAGGCACAGAAAGAACAATAAAATCAAGGTGTTGCTTTATGACAACGGGGTAATGGAGGGAGGATATTCTAGGTTTCACACATTGAATCGTAACAAACGTAACATCAAAGCAACAGGCAAAAATCCAATTTTTACGCTTCAAATCATGTATGATTATTGCAGTTTTCTTACGTCGACACAGACTTGACGCTTGACATTATATAATGCATTGAGTAATTAACCGCCAAGTGAGAATTATGTGTCAGGGAACCCGTATGGTTCGTTGTGAATTGTTTTCTCCTGTTCGCGGCATTGTAGGCAGCGGGTTGTTAGGTTCAGGAATTGTCAGGACCAGTGAATAGTAGTTTGTTCTTTTCGGGATCGGCATTGAGGGATGTGGACAGCACAACCCATTGTTTTAGTTTTGGAAGACCTGAGGAATTGATCCAGACTATCGTGGTTTCGAAAGAATAGATTTTTATTTGTAGATGGAAGAGTACGTTAAAGGTGTTTTTTAAATATATTTGATCGAGTTTTGGATGGAGGTTTTATGAAAAAATTGATCGTACTGATTTTGGTGGTTTCTTGTGTGCCCTTACTGCACGCTATGGCAGCTGACTCAGGGCCAATGGTGGTAGAAAAAGGAATTGATTCTTGGGAAAATCCTGTAAAGCGCTATATATTTTGGAAATCAATTAGTGGTGCTGATAGATTGTTTTACACTTGCTTTGAAGCAACTGATGAAATGGTAGCTGGCTGTGTATGCAGAGGCCCAAAAATGTATAACACCCCGACAGATGCACATGATGAGTTCTTTAAATTTAATTACTTTAACATTTTTGAGCAAGATGGAATTGAAGAGCTGGAGAATAAAGCTAAAGAAGCTTGTAAGCCGGCTGGAGTCATTATTGGTTAATTGCCTAGTTAGAACGAGCTCGGCTATGAGCTAGCCCCGAATAGTTGAAGTAATGATTTACCCATGCGTTTAGGCAAAGAACTCCAAAACATCTCAAGATAATCTTGGATGGATCAAATGGACATGGATATTTTATTCGCGCTCGATAATTTACTAACATTCGATTTTGCCATAAATCAAAAAGTGGACAGTGAAATATACCAATGCTCACTCAGGCAAAAGAGTGGATGGGATCCGGGGTCAAGGCTCAAGGACGAAGAGCACCGCATGAGAATTGCTACGGATACTTGGAAGTTAAACATGAAGACCAAATCTCGAGCTGAACGCCACAAATTGTGAGATGAGCACACAACCATAAGAGATCCCCAGCGAAAGTTATAAGGCGCTATATGTGCAGGTAGTAGCTGATTGGATCTCTGATATTTTATTGCGCGATTTTTGTATCGGTAAACAAAGCCGAGCAAAGCCGGTCCAGAATCTTTGGAAATGATCAGCAAGAAAGAACCCAGGTCATGCCAAGAAAGAAATAGTGTTCTGTACACCCGGATTCCAAACGAGTGCCGTCAAAGCGGCACTTGTTCCGGAGGTTGCCCAAATAGATTTACCTGGTGGGTGGTTGGCCCTAAAACTGTAAGGTTATAGGAATTTTCTTACATGACAGAAAGAATAATCCTTGACGTCAATTAATGCATAATGTCCAAAGCTAGGCCTTGCCTATTTAACTTGTAACATGAGGAGCTCTCCAAAATGAGAACGATGAAAGTGCCATTAATCCCGATCGTGATTTTCCTCTCTATTTTTCTTTTTACGCTGAGAATGGCTATGGAAGATGGGTTGTAATGGGTGGCGGATCAGACTTCCAGAAAGGGACCCTCACAATAATAGATGGAACAGAGAATATTGTGAATCTATTAAGTCGTCTTAAGGTGATAGATAACGATAAGATTACAATTCCTTATCGAACGAGAACGGACTCCATTTTAGGAAGCACCTATCAGATAGAGAACGCGAAGAGTGCCTTGAAAAGATTAAAGACTTAGTAGCACTCAATACGAGTTATTCTTCCTTAGAAGTTAAGGGACCTGAAGATGAAGAGGATGATCAGAATTTGCAATTTATTCTTGAATGGAAATATTGGGGTAAAACGGAATCGGTTGTTTGCCACTTGAAATCGGTTAAGGAAGCTGAGGCGGAAGAATGAATTCTTGATCGTTATGTGTTTCGGTTCTTCAATTGCGGAAGTTTTTAGTTGCGTGGACATGACTCTCTCGGTCGAGACGATTCACAACTTAGTGCATCAGTTCTTCAGGTAGTCACAAAGTAAAATTTATAAAAAATTTTTACCCTCAATTGTCACATTATCTGCGGAAATATGGAAAAGCATGGAGAGGACCGCTGTTTGCGCTCACCCTACTTCATTTGGAAGAGTCTTTATTTATTCTAAATCCAAATTCCGGTTTAGAAACATTGATAGCACAAGGGCACCCATCCCTATGTCAAGTCCTTCACTTTTAAATGTGACTTTGTATTTGGCAAATATTTCGCTCAAATTGCCTCTGGGCCAGTATACAGCAACTACGGTCAGGTCATCCACACCTATTACTTCAAGACCAAACGAATTCAAGGGAGCGAGAGTGGCTGAAAATTCATTTACTTCACGTGTTTGCTTATCTATACAGGTAATTTTGCTTCCTCAATTGGACCCGTTAATATTCCACGGTCTCCGACATTCAGTGTTTTCAACTCCACTGCTCCAGCTGCAGACCCAAAAGCTAAGCCTATACACAAAATCAATTTGCTATCCACCACTTCACCTCGTGGTTAAAAAATTAAGGAAGGCCGATTGGACGCGCTCATCTATACTTTACTTTCGTATTTTTAATTATTCTGATGACTCAACTGAACCCACTTCAGTTTCAAATTTAAACCAACATGTATAAGTATCTCTTTCTTTCGTTTTTCGAAACCCATACTTCTGCACCCCATGAACACAAACAACATCTTTTCCCGTTTTTACATCAACGGTCGCATACCACTTCTTAGCGGCGACATTCTTCAACATGTCATAGGCTTTGCGAGCCGAAGGCCCCTCAACCTTAATGGCGTAACCATTATTGTCCCCGAAGATCTCATCCGAATTCTCAATAGAAACTTCGGTGTTAATCTTCTCACCCAATTGAATTTGTGAAGGTGATGGAGTAATGCTGATGATGGGAATGTGTTCGCCAGCTAAGCCTGAGATACCAATGAACGGAAAAGCGGCGAGAAGAATCATGGCAGTTTTAGATACTCTCATTTTCGCCTCCTTCGGCTGGTATCGAGTAGATTTCCGCCATATGACTCGTTGAGCTAAATAACGTCAAGCATTATTTCTGCCATCGACGTAAGAAAACTCCAATAATCTATCTGGATGATTGTGACGTGCTGGAGCTTCTGGCTAAAGGCATCCGTCTGAACCTAGTAAAAAAGGACCTTCTCAAGTTCTGTGTCACTTGATCTCTCTACCAAGCCAGTCGCCAATACCCTGAAATTTGCCTTTATACACAGCATAGGGATTGCCCGGAATATCCACAGGCAAACGCCCTCTGTTGAGGCCTTCTTCCACTCAGAACTGGACTTAATCCCGCTACTTCTCGCCCATTCTCTCGCTTTTTCAAAAGATCGCCATTCAGTCCCAAGCCAGTCGCCCATACCTTGAAATCTACCTTTATACACAACATTGGGATTACTTGGAATATCTTCAGGAGACGCCCCTCTTTAGAGGCCTTATTCCACTCAGGACCGGATTTAATCCCGCTACTTCTCGCCCACTCTCTCGCTTCTTCAAAAGATCGCCATTCAGTCCCAAGCCAGTCGCCCCAACCTTTGAATTTTCCTTTATATACGGTACTTGGAGTACCCGGAATATCTTCAGGGAGACGCCCCTCTATTGAAGCCTTTATCCACTCAGGACCGGATTTAATCCCGCTACTTCTCGCCCATTCCCTCGCCTCTTCAAAGGATCGCCATTCAGTCCCAAGCCAGTCGCCCATACCTTGAAATTTACCTTTATACACAACATTGGGATTACTTGGAATATCTTCAGGGAGACGCCCCTCTATTGAAGCCTTTATCCACTCAGTACTGGATTTAATTCCGCTACTTCTCGCCCATTCTCTCGCTTCTTCAAAGGATCTCCAATCAGTCCCAAGTTTAGATATCCTACCTGTCCCAAGCCAGTCGCCCCAACCTTTGAATTTTCCTTTATACACAACATCGGGATAGCTTGGAATATCATCAGGTAAACGCACTTCTTTAGTGGCCTCCCTCCACTGACGACTGGATTTAATCCCGCTACTTCTCGCCCATTCTCTCGCTTCTTCAAAGGATCTCCAATCAGTCCCAAGTTTAGAAATCCTACCTGTCCCAAGCCAGTCGCCCCAACCTTTGAATTTTCCTTTATATACAGTATGTGGAGCACCCGGAATATCCACAGGCAAACGCCCCTCTTTTGAGGCCTTCTTCCACTCAGGACTGGATTTAATCCCGCTATTTCTCGCCCATTCTCTTGCCTCTTCAAAAGGCCGCCACGTGGACTGCCTTCGTTGCCAAAACTGTTGAATACTTGATTCAAGCTTATTCCACGAGTCCTGTGCGAAAATATGTTGGTCTATGCCTACTGCCGAGACTGATGGATACTGCCTCTTCAATGGCTTTTGACCATTTGATCTGGGTTGAGTTATGTTTTTTAGCTCACTCCAAGATGCTCAGCAACTCTCCTGCTGTGTCTTCATTTATTTCAACAAGGCTTACAGCATCTACCCAAGACTTTCCTTCCTTAAGTCGGAGAAGACGACCAAGTCTTTGCAAAAACTGAGTGACACTGGCCGTGGAGTTAAGATCGACCAATAGATCAAGATCTGATAGATTAACCCCCTCATCAAGCATACGAACTGACAGAATGATTCCCTTTGGGGTTTTTTAAACTTTTCTAAAATCTCTATATTTCTATCAACCTCTTGTTTTGAGTGGATAAACTCGACGAAAAAATCTGTAAATACATTTTTGAAAACCTCGCTCAAAGACTCAGCCTCTTCAATTGAGTTTGCAACAATCAGTACCTTATTCTTCTCTTGAATCAAACTCTTTAAAAAGCGAGCAATATATTCGTAGTATTTTGGATTTATCACGTAGCGGCCGCCTGGTACATCAAGACTGTCCAGACCTTGAACGAAGAGATCCTCAATTTCAAAGATCTCTTTTGAGAGAAAAAATAATTGATCAAATGGAGTCAGCTCTCCCTTTGAAAAGGTTTGATAAAGCTGCTCAACCACATCACTGACATTTCTTTCGAAAAATTCAGTCTGATTCATCACCTTTTCAGCGCTATCAAGATGAACCCAAAAGCTCTGATTGTAGAACATCTCCTGAAGAGAGACATCTCGATGGACGGGTGTTGCCGTAAGACCCAGAATAAACCCAGAATAAATATCCCTGGCACTCACGTCTTCCAAAAACTCACGCATGAGAGGAGCTCCCAAATGTTGGCTTTCATCATAGACCATCAATTTTAAGACGCTCGCGAGTTCATCTCTTTCTTTCTCTTTCAAACTTTTAAATTGATTTCTAAGGGTGGCCGTCGTTGTGACGACATATTTTTCAGCTGACCTGGATTCGATCGCAGCCGCTCTTAAATTAGGACGCTCTTGCGAACTTGCCGACCACAGACTATGTGGAATACCCCTGAGATTCAGACTCTTTGAAAAATCTCTTAGATTAAGTACTCGGTCTGCAATAATAAGGCGAAGACCAGAAGCAGATCTAGCCTTATATAAAAATTCAACTGCAACCTCGGTCTTGCCAAACCCGGGAGGGGCTACCAGCAATATTCTATCACGACCACGGTTGCGAAAAGACTCTGCTGACTCGAACAGCCTCTCGTTGAGAATCTTTTAGGATTTTTGGCCCACCGGCTGTTGAATTGTAGGGATGAAACTGCGTTCCAACTAAAGCTTGTAGAATAATATCTCTGGGAGAGACTCCACCCGTGAGGCCACGACTTGGCCAGTAAAGTCGCTTGAGCTCAGTTGATATCACAAGCCTTGCCTCAACTTCCTCGGTCGACTGAACCACCAACCCCTTAAGACTTATCTCTTCTGAGGTCACCACCCAGGGAAGACTTGAAAACAAAGGCTCTTTTGAAAGCCACTGGGAAAGGTCACCATAGGAAAGGGTGGATACTTCACGCTTGGATGAGTCTGATACAAATAATCTGCAAGACTTAGAATTTAACGAGGAAGCTCTGGCTTCAAACCAACTTCCCAAAAAAACCGGAATCATCGTAGCTGAAAAAAAAGCCAATACTCTCAAAGACGACACCGATTTGCTCCCATTATGAGGCCCGAAAAAGATACCTTCCAATAAATCTTCCCATTAGCCGCAATATTGAGAGGAGCCATCAAAATCAGGGTGGCTGAATCTAGTGCAATTAAATGCGCAGTGTCAATCCTCATTTAATGTAAGAAAATTCCTACATTCAAGAACGGCATCTCAAAGTAAGCGCTGGGGAAGCTAAAGGTCTTCACCACTATCTTCGCGTTAGGTGCGGTCAGTGAACGTGTAAAACAATAAGGGCGGACGGGTCTGAAGTTCTCTGGAGAGGCCCAGGTAAGGATTCCTGGGCCTTTTCAAGCATAGAACAATAAGTAACACCATGCGCCCACCTTAGAATAGCATTACGGCGGAGAAAGCTATTTAATTAACTCGCAAGATACTTCGCGCAAAGAAGCGTATTTGGTCACGGTAGTCCCAGCAGTCATGTAAGGGACGGATACCAGCCTGGATACCGCATTCGCTTCAATGTGGAGGAGATACAAAGCTGTGGCTTGGTTCTGAGATTCTGCCAACACTGTCTTTTCGACAGGTAAGACGGCCTCAATTTCACCAGTCTCTGAAACGATATTGCAGTTATACCGTCGAAGGCCTTCGATTCCTTTAGTTTCTTCTGCGAAACTTGATAATGGCACTACGCCCAGTAGGGCTGCCACCAGTATTAATTTCTTCATAATTTGGTCTCCTTGGTTCGGTTATAATTACACTTTGTGACACAAAAAATCCAATAATCGGCATGCAAAAGGCTCCGTAAACCATTTCAATTGGACTGGCACCGTTGCTAGTCCTCCCTCCAGCAATATTCATGCTAATTTCAATTCGCGCTAACAAGGCGCAGAATTTGACGGCGATAATGTCCTTCCCGCCCGTCACGATTGTTACATTTTAATTGGATGAGCCATCACTCTCGAGTTAAGAAAAACCGTCACCTGATTGATTTTTTTAGGCTTATAACCGTCTCTCGAGGACTCAGCGGCTCTCGAATTTGAAAGCCCAATCCGTCATTTTGCCGAATGTGCACCTTCAAGGTGTAGCCTCGCAGTGAAAGCACTGGGGAAGCTAAAGGTCTTCACCACCGCCTTCATTATAGGCACTGTCATGATCTGGATGTAAGGAAATGAACACCATGAATTTTCCATCTCGACAAACCCTCGCACGAAATTTCTTTGATATTCGATTGGAAGCTATGGTTTTACCTGACTGCGTGAGCTGGCCTTCAATCGGCTCCCAGTTGAGACCTCGCTTTTGGGTTCTTGATGAGGTCTTATATACCTGATCCCAGGTCATTTGCTTGATTTTTTCAACTGTAGCCTCAAGTTGATCCATCTCTGGAGCTTCAAGCTCAGATAGTTCCTCAACAAGCCTTGGAAATTCCAAATCGCATTCAATCAGTTCATGTTGTGTGGATACAGCCGCAACTCGTGTAGCCTTGCTCTTTTCCGGCTTCTTTGTCTTCACAGGCTCACTTTTTCTTTCTCAGAGAGGCAAAAATGTGTAACCCATCAACTTACCTCGTCGATTGAGTCTTTGATTCCTTCAAAATGTGACATTTCGCAGTCGAACTTCAGATCCACCTCTCAATTTTTGTTGGTCGAGGGTAGAAATGGGTCGAATCCTACGTCCATCTATCCAATTTTATCTGTTGGAGTCAAATTTTGGGTTTTCTAGAGAAATTCTAAGGAGTCCGAACGGAGCTCTCCCTTTCCCAAAGAAATGGGATCAGAGGTCATTTGAATCTAGCTTCGATTTGAAGGAGCTAAGGGCTGCTTCCGTAGATTTCTTGCGCGCTTGGGCCGAAGCACTCGATGATAATTCGCTGAGCGGCATCAAGCCCTTTAAACTCTTCATATATGCGCCCAAAGATATTTACTCGCACCTTGATGGTGACATTTCGCAGTTGAACTTCAAATTCACCTCCAAACTTTTGTTGGTCGAGGGTAGAAATGGGTCGAATCCTACGTCCATCTGTCCAATTGTATCCGTTCACTGGCCGCAAATGAAATGGAAGCTCTACTGCGGAATCTCACATATACAAACAACTATTTTTGATCTGCACCTTCACCAGGTAAATCTATGCTCGGATTACCAAAGCACTTGCTTAATTTTTCTGGATTCAGGTTTTGAGATGAGTCAGATACGTAGTCAGTTTCGTAGCCAAATTGGTTACTTTTAATACCTCTGTTGACGTTCGCTGTGCCTTGCTGGTGGCGGCTTCCAATTTCCAATATGCCGTTCAGATAATCCTGTGAATAATGTTCCTCAAATTGGGATCGAAAACGTAATAACGAAAGACCAAATTTTTTCCCTGTTGGTTCCATCTGGCTAGTAATTTGGTCGATCTCTGAAAAATCATTTTTGGCACCTTCATTTGCGTCGAATGATTCTATCTCAACGTGAAAATGGAGGTTGAATTTCATAACGAGCGAGTGGAAGTTCTTTAGTGCATTTCGGAAATCCTCATACGATTTCGTATCGTCTATTCGCGGAATTTCATTGGCTTGGCGTAAAACCTGATTTATTTTACGTACAATGTTTCTTCCCATGTAGTCCCGCGCTAATTTCGTCACGGGGCTCACACTTTCTGAAGTGTCTTGTATCTTGGTTTCTGCCGCGATGTTGTGAAGTTGTTCTGAAATCGTATTCAAATCCAAAGCAATTTGTGGAACGCCGTCTTCATTTAATTTAAGAATTTCCAGAATTTTATCTAAGTGCTGTCGGATTCTCATATAGCCTGATATTAAACCGATTTCACCGTTATCCAGCAAAAACGGATATTCCTTGCACAAAGAATGAGATAAATCCAAAATTGAATGAGAAATCAAATTTCTGGACGTATAGCCAAAATCAGCCAGTACGTAGTCGTATTCTCCGAGGGAATTATCTTTCCAACGAGAAACAACATCTTTATTTATATCCTCAATCGCAGCAAGTATTGATTTGAGATCATTAATATCGTTATGAAACAGGAGTTTCTGAATAGTCGGGCTCGCTGTCAAACAGCCCAGAAATAGTATTGTTTGACGTCTCTGAGGTCCAACTTCATTTTGGTCGCCTGAGTTTAGTACCGACTTGAGAGCGGACAAAATTCGGTCGGATGAAAACGATTCTTGATCGTTACCAAGGAATGTTGTGAATATTTGATCGCAACGATTGTAATAAAATGATGTAACCTTGAATTCTGAAATTGAATCAATGTCTGAGCCAGTTTCTCTCAGCTTAAGTTCAAAATTCACTTTGTCCTCTGAATTAACTTGCAAATACTGTCGTAACTTCACCTCGGCATCGTGCAGACGTTCTTCGGGCCCCAGCTCCAGACTGGGCTTTCCGCCAGCGGTGCTTTTATCATCATTTTTTTGGACTTTGGGTTCGGGAGTTGGATTGCCTTTCTCCGATCTATTTTCACTGCACCCACAGAAAGATAAGACGGCCAAGAAGATCAGAGGCATTCTAAAAATCATTTTCATATCATTCTCCAATAGAAACTATTTAAAACAGTGATACACAAATGTGGCTTTGAACGAGCTTATTCGGCCCGGGCTCCTCAGCTAAAATAGCCGTGGTAGATAGACCTAATAAGCAGACAATCAATAATTTCTTTCACATTAAAATCCCTTTTCTTGAATCCCGGGCACACAGACAGGGCGCGATGAGAAAATCTAAATTGGGCATTCCCCCACACCTTGGGTGGCCCCTTATGACGTAATGCACTATTCTTGTCAATTGTTTTCATTTATGTAAGAAAATTCCTATAATCTGTCTGGATGATTGTAATGCGCTGAAGCTTCTGACGAAAGGGATCCGTCTGAACCTAGTAAAATAGCACTATCTCGAGTGCTGGTTCACTTGATCTCTTTACCAAGCCAGTCTTTCCAACCTTGAAACTGTCCTCGGTACACGTCTTTTGGTTTACTTGGGATATCCTGAGGAAGCTGGCCTTCAGTTGAGGCCTTCCTCCATTCAGAACTAGATTTAATTCCACTTCCCCTTGCCCATTCCCTTGCTGCTTCAAAAGATCGCCAACCGGTACCAAGCCAATCCTTCCAACCTTGGAATTGTCCTCGGTACACCTTATTTAAGTTACTTGGAATATCCTCAGGAAGCAGGCCTTTTTTTGAGGCCTTAATCCATTCAAAGTAAGATTTAATTCCACTTCCCCTTGCCCATTCCCTTGCTGCTTCAAAAGATCGCCAGCCCGTACCAAGCCAATCTTCCCAACCATGGAACTCTCCTGGGTAAACGTTACGCGGGCCAGTTGGAATATCCTGAGGAAGGAGACCTTCTTTTGAGGCCTTAATCCACTCAGGACCAGATTTAATGCCACTTCCCCTAGCCCATTCTCTTGCTGCTTCAAAAGATCGCCATTGAATATCCCAGCGAGGAGAACGCCTGCCCGTACCAAGCCATTCTTTCCAATTTTTGAAGTCTTCTCGGTACACCCTACTTGGGATACTTGGAATATCCTCTGGAAGCCGACCTTCAGTTGATGCCTTCCTCCATTCGGAACTAGATTTAATTCCACTTCCCCTTGCCCATTCCCTTGCTTCTTCAAAAGATCGCCAGCCCGTACCAAGCCAATCCTTCCAGCCTTGGAACTGACTTCGGTACACACTACCTGGGTTAGATGGAATATCCTGAGGAAGGAGGCCTTCTTTTGAGGCCTTAATCCACTCAGTACTGGATTTAATTCCGCTCTCCCTTGCCCATTCCCTTGCTCCTTCAAAGGTTCGCCATTGCATACCCCAACGCGAATGACTGCCAGTAGACAGCCAATCTCCCCAACCTTGGAACTCTCCTGAATACACGTCACGTGGACTACTTGGGATATCCACAGGAAGGAGACCTTTTTTTGAGGCCTTATTCCATTCAATTGAAGATTGAATACCACTTCCCCTTGCCCATTCCCTTGCTGCTTCAAAACTTCGCCATTTATTCCGGCTTTTTTGCCAGAACTGCTGAATGCTGGATTCCAGCCTGCCCCACGAAACTTTAGCTAAGATATCCTGATTGAAACCAACCGTTGAAACCGCTGGAAATATTCTCTCAAGTTGTCTTCGTCCGTTCGACCGGGGTTGGCTAATATTTTTTAGTTCATTCATGAGGATCAGCAATTCACTTGCTGTTTCCTCATTGATCACCACTAAACTCACAGCTTCAACCCAAGTTTTTCCTTCCCTAAGACGCAATAATCGACCCAGTCTTTGCAAAAACTGAGTGACACTGGCCGAGGAGTTAAGATCGATCAATAAATCAAGATCTGATAAATTAACCCCCTCATCGAGCATACGGACCGAAACAATTATTCCCTTTTGTGATTTCTTAAAATTCTCCAAAATTTCTAAGTTTGCGTCCATCTCCTGCTTTGAGTGGATAAAATCGACAAAAAAGTCTGAGAAAATGTTCTTAAAAACCTTGCTCAATGATTCAGCTTCTTCAATTGAGTTTGCGACAATCAGTATCTTATTTTTTTCTTGAATCAGACTCTTTAAAAACCGAGCAATATATTCGTAATGTTTTGGATTTATGACGTAGCGACCGCCTGGCACATCAAGATTGTCCAGACCTTGAACAAAGAGATCCTCAATCTCAAAGATCTCTTTTGAGAGAAAAAACAACTGATCAAATGGAGTCAGCTCTCCCTTTGAAAAAGTCCGATAAAGCTGCTCAACCACATCGCTGACATTTCTTTCGAGAAACTCAGTCTGATTCATCACATTATCCGCACGGTCAAGATGAACCCAATAGCTCTGATTGTAGAACATCTCCTGAAGAGAGATGTCTCGGTGGACAGGAGTTGCCGTAAGACCAAGAATAAACCCAGAAAAATCATCCCGAGCACTTATGTCTTCTAAGAATTCGCGCATGAGGGGAGCTCCCAAATGTTGGCTTTCATCATAGACCATCACTTTTAAGACCCTCGCGAGTTCCCCTCTTTCTTTCTCATTCAAACTTTTAAATTGATTTCTAAGGGTGGCCGTCGTTGTGACGACATATTTTTCACCTGACATGGATTCCGGAACGGCCGCTCTTAAATTAGGAGGCTCTTGAGATTTTGCCGACCAAAGACCGTGTGGAATACCCTTAAGATTTAGACTCTCTGAAAAGTCTCTTAGATTAAGGACTCGGTCTGCAATAATAAGGCGAAGACCTGAAGCGGATCTAGACTTAGATAAAAATTCAACTGCAACCTCGGTCTTACCAAACCCGGGAGGGGCTACCAGCAATATCCTATCACGGCCACGGTTACGAAAAGATTCTATGACTGCAACGGCTTCTTTTTGAGAATCTTTTAGAATTTTTGGCCCACTGGCTGTTGAATTGTAGGGGTGAAATTGCGTTCCAACCAAAGCCTGGAGAATAATATCTCCAGCAGAGACTCCATCCGTGAGGCCACGGCTTGGCCAATAGAGTCGCTTGAGCTCAGGGGATATCACAAGCCTTGCCTCAACGTCCTCTGTCGACTGAATCACCAACCCTTTAAGACTTATCCCTTCTGAGGTCACGGTCCACGGAAGACCAGAAAACAAAGGTTCTTTTGAAAGCCACTGGGAAAGGCCATTATAGGGAAGGGTGGATTCTTCAGGCCTGGCTGAGTCTGTTACAAATAATCTGCAAGACTTAGAATTTGACGAGGAGGCCCTGGCTTCAAACCAATGACCAAAACTACCCAGAATGATCGCAGCTGAAAAAAAAGCCAATATTCTCAAAGACGGCACTGATTTGCTCCCATTACGAGGCCCGAAAAAGACAACTTCCCCTAAATCTTCCCATTAGCCACAATTCTTGAGAGGAGCCATCAAAATCAGGGTGGCTGAATCTAGGGCAATTAAATGCGCAGTGTCAAGTTCAATTGACGTAAGAAAACTGCAATAATCATACATGATTTGAAGCGTAAAAATTGGAGTTTGGCTGTTACTTTGATGTTACGTTTGTTACGATTCGATGTGTGAAACCTAGATTGTCCTCGCTTCATTATCCTGTTGTCATAAAGCAACATCTTGATTTTATTGTTCTTTCTGTGCCTGATTTGGGTATTAGTGTCGTTGAAAACGCCCCTACCCAAGGCAAACTAAACCCCGAATATGTTCTTAAAATTGCCACCGCACTCGCAAATGTTTGGCTTAAAGTTCAGAAAAGACTTCTGGAACATCAGTCCGCTGGGAAAAGTGCTCCCTCCCCGTCTAAGCAGAAAATGTCAGTTGATGGGGGGAGAATTCAATATATGACAGCCTCTGAGGTAGCGGAGCGACTCGGTGTCAGTCGCATGACGGTACATCGTTTGGTTGAGAAGGGCCTCCTGACTTGCACTAGAACAAGGGGCCGCCACTCTCGCTTTCCGAACTGAACCTAAAGGCCTACGAAAGGAAGCACTGCATGAAAAAGGAATAATAATTCGCGCCACCATTTTGAAAACATCAGGCTCGCAGCTAGTGATTCAGACCAGAACTTCCAGAAATCTCAGATTGTTTGACTGCAAGTTCCTCTACCGATTCAGCCTCTTGACCTTCAAAAAGAGCGCCACCATGACTGTCTGTATCAATTCCACCTTCCGACTCCGGCTCCTTCTTATTTGATATTTTCTTAACAGCGGACTTCTTCGGCTTTAACTTGGGCGACTTTGATGATTCTGTCGCTTGCTCCGCTCCGATGAGTCCTCCCACATTCTCCCTGAGAGATTGAATTCGATCATCGGTTAGTTTTTTTAGCTTAGCCTTTGAAAGGTTGAACTTATCAGCCAGCATCAGCGTCTCATCAAACTCAGTTTTTGCCTGTTCAAACTTAAGTCTAGCCTGCTCAAGTTGATTTTTCGCGTATTCAAGATTCACAGAAGTCCGATCCATTTGAGACAAGAAGTCCATAAGCTGCATATCGTCTCCCACCTTCTCCGGAAATATTTGCCGGTTGCGTAATGAAGCGCCTTACTTTTAATTTCTTTTAATCCCCGAAACAATAGAAAAATGCGCCTAATCGTTTATCAAGATGGTCCATCTGGTTAAGATCTTGATCAGAAGATATTGGCACCGTGGCGCACTTTTTCGTTTTCAATAATTCTTGCCAAGACTAGTTTTTGATATGAGACGCTGCCTAACTTTGCAAGATGCGTCTCTGGCACTAAGCGTCTTTTTTCGTCGTCTGTCAATTTTTCAAATATTTCGGTGGCCGCCGCGATCAAGGCTGACTCTTCTGTTTTACGACGAAGGTCCATTGTTTCGCGTCTGCGAAGCTCATTTGCCTCTACCTGCATTTTAAGTTCGCTCATGTAGGCTTCGAAACATAGGTTCCAGAACGTCTCAGAATGCCCATCAGAAAGCCTAACTTGGATCCCCGGCTTTTTACCCGTCCTGAATCAAGATCGTAAGCAAAGGCATCTAAAGAGTCCTGCACTTCCGACGCTAAAAGTGTACCCGTATGGAAAAGCTGTCGAATTTGTGTTCTTCCAAATCCGATATCCTGGAGAGAAGGAGGTATTTGAATATCTGACCAATCAATTGGGAGATCTACTGGTCCTAACGAGAGTGCAGGGTTTTGGTTTGCTTCTGATGGTTGGTTGTTAGTAGTAGTAGTATTTTTTAATTAAATTTACACTACTACTACTAGAGCGCGTTGTGTCCGGTAACGTGTTCGCTTTGTGTTCGCTTTGAGGGATTTTTGTGTTCGCTTTAGAGGTCATTTGTATGGCCAGGTAGCCATCAAAATGCTGATCTGGAATGCCAAATTCGATGAGACATCCCCTTCCTAATCCAAGCGGCCTTTTTGTGAGAAAACCGTCTAATTTCATCCGTTGTGTCGTTGTTTTTACTGAGCCAAGCCTAATGTTTGAAGCCTTTGCGAGGTATTCATGAGTTGTCGAAATCGTGCGGCTTCTTGATTGCAAACAGAGCTCAAGAATACTTTCAAAGATCTTTAGGCGATTGCCTGAAAGATTTTGCACGGAGTGATCAGTTCGATAAATTTGGCTGGACGGTGTGTTCGGGTTTTGTGTCCAGTGTAGTGTTCGCTTTGTGTTCGTGTGGTGTTCGCTATCTGTGTTCGATTCCTGCTGTGTTCGCTTTATACCATCTTTGTGTTCGCTATCTGTGTTCGCATTTATAAAACTCTTGCCAGTATTTTGAATTTCGAATTCTAGATGATTCTTGGGGTATTGAGACCGTTGATCGCGTTTCTCTAACAAAGAATGTGTTCGCTTTAAATCATTTTGTGTTCGCTATCAATTCTATTTAACGAGAATGAACTATTTTTGTGTTCGCTATTTGTGTTCGATTAGGATTTGAGTTCTGCGTGGTTGTCAATCCATCATTATTGTCTAATTCATTAGAATCACTATGTATATCAAAAATTGTGTTCGCTATTTGTGTTCGCTTTTCACCATCTTTGTGTTCGCTATCTGTGTTCGGATTGTTCAGAAAATCCGCGTGGGTCTGTCCATTAGATAAGTCGTCAGTGTGTTCGCTATCTGTGTTCGCTATCTGTGTTCGCATAACCTCATTTGAGGTATCTTTTAGAGTGAGATTTGGCGATGGAAAAACAAAGTGATTGCGATTCAGATCTACACTATCAGCGAGATTGTGTTCGCTTTCTTCATTTTTTGTGTTCGCTTTTTGTGTTCGCTTTTTTCAGAGGCATCAGAAGCCTCTGAATTGAAAATTGCCATGTCATTAGAAGGGGTAGATCAACGTTCTCTGTCGACAATCCTCGATCGTTTAAATCGATTTTAGGATTCAGTTCGCTCTTGAGATCAGAGACCATTAAAGGTTTCACATCGGCGTCAAGGTTTGTAGAAGTCTCTTTCCAGAGTCTCTTCTTTCTTCGCTGGCCTTCAAGGAGGCCATGGTCTCCTTTATTCCATAGCCCTTTTTTCCAGTGCGCACCGAGGGCACCTTTGGTCCCTTCGATGCCTTTTCTAGAGATCGTCAAGCTTAGCCATGTCCCGTCTGCCTTAGGCTTACTGACTAACATCAGCTGGGAGTTTGGAAAGGCCAATGATCTCGTCAACGAGTTGAGCGATGTCTTTATAGAAATTTGAAGTTGGCGACAGGTCTGACTGTCCAGACTGAACACGATTTATCGTATTGTCTGCACGAATTACCGTGGAAAACAGTTCTGCTTTCGTGTTGCTCTCTAATGTTCCGAGGGATTCCTTTAAGGACACGACCCAGCCGAGCTGGGACGACAGGCGGTTATCCAGTTGGTTGATGAGAATTCTCACCTCCGGCTGGTAAAATTCATATTCCATCAGCCACTCTCGCAAAGATTCCAGAGTCATCTGGACTCCCTCGATGCTAAACCTGGTCAAGAGAGTGGGGATAATAATGAGATCCGCTGCCAAACTTCCAAGAAAATTGATCTGTGAAAAACTGGGCGACATGTCAAAATAACAAAATTGGAATTCTGATCTTTAATGAGGTTTCAATGTAGGTTGCAGGATTCTTCTGAAACCCACTCAACTCAGTTTCAAGACGTGGAGTTGAGCAGACTAGATGGCAGCACCTTGAGGCCATCATCGACATCAATGACAGCATCTTCGATATTGCACTTTCCAGTGATCACATCGTGGAGCACGTATCTGATCTTCTTTTGGAGACTTTCATCGTTAAGAAAAAACATGGTACTGTTTGCCTGTGGGTCCAAATCAACCACAAGTACCTCAAAACCGAGGTCTACCATTCTGCGGGCCATAGAAGTGGCGATGGAGGTCTTGCCTACTCCACCCTTATTGTTGCTGATCGCGATTGTCTTCTTGTTTGAATAACTATACCGCGGTGACTGAAAAGCTGAACGCCGCCGCGTACATTTGTTCTTGAGACTTGATTCTTCATCAAGAATATTAGCCTTGCTTAAAGCGCTAATTCGTTGAGGAGTCACAATTAACGAATCGGATAGTTCTTGCGTGGAAATCCAATAAACCCGCCTCCATTGGGGCTTTCGTAATTGGCCTGCTATTTCGAATAAAGGTCCATTTAACATTATGGTGAAATAGTGACGAGCTTCGGTAAAGCAAAATTTTTACTTTACCGTCCCTAAGTCTATTGGCATCAGCCATAGATGATTAGCCAGCCACTTATGATTGGCTGATTGGCCGAGGGTCACATTAAATGGGAGAAATGGGGATCTGAGTGCTCTCCAGCTCATTCGACTTTGGGCCTCTTCGATGAGTCAGGACAAGAGACCTGGGGCCTTTCGGATTTTTTAACAGCGGTAATATCATCCATATGCGTATTTCTCTTTATGCCTGTGCATGTCCCTATACATATGCCAATCAAGGCTTTCGAAGGCGATTTGGCAACTGGCGGTCGAAAATGGACTCTGCGAGTCAGGAGAACCTGCTAGGTTCGTTACTTCGCTTTTTGCTAAACGCCATTGAAATTTATGGCGACCATCTTGTAGGGAGGGTGGCTATGCGAGAAAGGTGAGGACTGTGTCTATATTCATAGGGTTTCCCAGAGTGTTAGCGACGGGGCCCAGATCGGGACTGAATGGTGAGATTTCCAGTCTTCGCTTGCAGTCTCATTGCCCTCCAGAATCCAAATGGCTCATCGCAAAATTGTACTCTCAAAAAGTGCCTTTAGATGGATTCCCCGGGCATCTGAATCGTGAGAGGATTCTTCCTTATGATTATACGTCGCGTTGCTTCGTATTACTCCAGGAAATTATTCAGGAAATTTTTGACAAGCTGACTGCTGTGAAGCTAAGAACAGCAACTCCAAACAAAAGAATTTTCTAACTGACATAAGAGGACGATATGAAGTTGACGTGGAAACCCTATTTCGTTTGCTGTTGCGGTCTTTGCTTTGGGCCTAGCAGGTCTTGCATTTGGCTCAGAGGCTGATTTGATTTTGCCTAATTTGGACGTTCATTTTCCATTGATGGGCGATCTTGTGAACCCCAGATCTTGGTGTTCGGTGGCCTGCTGCGGTTTGCATCATTTTTGGTCTTAAGGAGTTCCTCTGTGTAAGAAGTTTGCCTGTTCAAATCAATGCTTGAGGTCTCCAATCTTAATTTATGAGACCTGCAAAACCTAACTTCTGTTTGAACAGGGAAGCTATTTGTGGTTCTGAAGCTTGCATTGGCGTATGCATTATCGGTTATTTCGGTTTGTTGACAGAAGGCTTGAACGGGTGGCTCTCATTCTCTTTTGGTCGGTTTGGGGGATTCTCGCTTCTTTTTGTAGCTTGGTTTGAATTGACTTAACACCCACGCAAACAGTCGCACCAGTTTCTCTTCTCTGGCAGGCAAACCCTATCCTGTAATGGAGGTCCCTTCGTGCGGGTATGTCGATCGGGGTCGTATTGATTTGTGTTGAGCTGGTTCCCGCGATCCTGATTTTTGTTTTTTAAGCTCGCCGAGGCGGCGGGTTCCCGCTTCATTGGATCGCCATTGGGGAATCTCTGGTGCCCTGAGCTTTGCGTGTTTGCGGAGGGATTTTCACAAAATCTCAGATATCGGCTCGATCTGATGAAGATCGTATTCAGATCAAGGAGGATGACGTGAGAAATCCTGGTGTCATAGCTGATTGTGTGGGCGACAACGCGGGGGACCTCAGTAGGCCCAACAGCGGCCGGTTTTGAGACTTATGGTGTTGGTCGAGTAGCCCTTATTTCCTTTATTATCTTCGCCGTCGGAACGCAATGGTTCCTGAAGGCGCGTTTCTGATGGGAGAAGGACAGACATTGCAAGCCAAATTTATTGTTTGGATTTTTGCAAGGGTTCCTATGATTCTTCCGATCTATTGGATCATATTGGGTCACTATGGCCATTTCTTAAAGCCAAATATTCCCAAGCTAAGCATTTTGATTTTGAAGCCCCCTAATTGGGCTTGTATGGGTGGGGATTTCCCTGCCTCCTTTCTAATTGGAGTTATGTATAGTGAGCTACTTAATGTTGGGCCAG